>VGZG01000016.1 GCA_016872675.1 Planctomycetota bacterium | reverse complement strand
CGGCGACCGCGCGGCCGGCGGGCGCCGGCTCTGGACCACCGTCGCCGAGAACGTGCCGCAGCAGCCGCAGCGCCGCGGCGCCGCGGTCCAGTTGGCCGGCGATCGCCTGCAGCGCCGGACCGGCGGCGGCGGCGTCGGCCTGCAGCACCTGGCCCTGCATGGCGAAGAAGACGTTGCCGAGCTGGTGCACGAAGCCCGGCGCGAGGAAGGCGAGATCGGCGGCGGCAGTCGTCACGCTGGCATCGTGCCGCAGCGCCAGCCGCGAAGAAATGCCGGACCGGCGACTTCGCCGCGCGTGTCGGCCCGCGCGCGTGAGTAGGGCGCCGCCATGCCCGCCGCCTACGGCGCGCTGTGCCGTGGCACGGTGAGCCAGATCGTTCGCGCAGGCGTCGACCACGCCAGCGCCGTCGGCCTGTGGCGGCCGGCTGTCTTCACCACCGGCCTGGCCGACGCCGGCGCGCCGCCGCTGCACTGAGCGACCGCCGTTCTTGCCGGCGCGACGGACAAGTCCCACATCCTACGGGTCCCGATCCCTGCTATCGTTGCGAGCCGCATGAAGGTCTCGAGCATCCAACCGACGCCCAACCCCAACGCGTTCAAGTTCCTCTGCGACACGCAGCTGGCCAAGCCCGGCCACTCGTTGGCGTACGCCAAGCCGGAGCAAGCGCGCAGCGACGTCTTGGCCCAGGGCCTGTTCGCCATCCCCGGCGTCGACACGCTCTTCTTCTGCGACAACTTCGTCACCGTCAGCATGACGGGGCAGGCCGATTGGCGCGCCGTCGCCGAGCAGGTGACGCGGCTGATCGAGAGCCACATCCCGGACACCGCCATCGACGCGCCGACGCCGCCGAAGTCCGACGACCCGCTGGCGACGCTGCCCAAGGGTGGCGATCCGGAGGTCATGGCCAAGATCAACGCGCTGCTCGACGAGCGCGTGCGGCCGGCGCTCGCCGGCGACGGCGGCGGCCTGCAGGTCATGGGCCTCGAGGGCAAGACGCTGTTCATCCGCTACCAGGGCGCGTGCGGCAGTTGTCCGAGTTCGTCGGCCGGCACGCTGATGGCGATCCAGCGGCTGCTGCAGGCGGAGATCGACGAAGAGCTCGTCGTCACCATGTCGTGAGCGCGATCCGCTGCCCCTACTGCGGTCGGGTCGGCGAACCGGTGCGCGTGCACGGCCACGGTCAGTGCGCGCATTGCGGCATCAACATCGAGCCGTGCTGCACGGGCGCCAATGCGCTCGAGGAAGCGGCAGCGACCGCGAAGATCGACGCTGCGCCGGACCGTTCGCTGTTCCCGCAGGTTTTCGAGCGTCTCGGCGGTCGAGCCGCGACCGTGGCCGACGACGCGCTGGCGTTCGCGTTGGCGCAGAGCCTGGCGATCGACCTCGACGAAGCGCGCGACCTGATCGAGGCCGCTGAGCGCGTTGGCATCGTCGTCGCCGCCGGTCCCGGCGCGCACCGCCTGCGGGCCGCAGCGAGCTGAGGCCGGAAGCCGCGTCCGGCGGCGTGCGTGCGTCGCTCTGCAGCCGGCGCGCGGCCGGCTGTGGCGTCGACGTTGACCCCCGAGGACCCGGAGCTACGCTCGTCGCCCCGCGCTCGCCGGAGTGGCGGAATCGGCAGACGCACAGGTTTCAAAAACCTGCGCCCTCACGGGCGTGCGGGTTCAAGTCCCGCCTCCGGCACCAACCTCGTCGTCGCCGAGCAACAGCCTGTGTTGCTCCGCGAGCAATCGCGCGGCCTCGTCGCCGCGACCGAGCGCCGTCGCGAAGACGACGAGCAGCAGGCAGGTCTCCAGCACGCCGGGCGACTGCCAGAGCGCCTGCAGGGCCGCCCACAGGCCTCCGGGCGCCGCAGTGGCGCCCCGAACCTGCGGCAGCATTGCGGCAGTCAGCGCAGGCACGCTACAGCTCAGTCCCCGTTGGCCGCAGCCGCGGCGTGACCTGTCGAGGCGACCGACGCCGTCGCCGGCTTGCTTGCGCCTGCTCGCGCCAAGGCGTGGTCGATCAGCGTGTCGAGCAGGCGCGGGAACGGCAGGCCGCACTTCGCCGCCGACTGCGGCAGCAGGCTGGTAGGCGTCATGCCGGGGATCGTGTTGGTCTCGAGCACCACTGGGCCGTCCTTGGTGACAATCATGTCGGTGCGCGACATGCCGTCGCAGACCAAGGCCTCGTGGCAGCGGACGGCGATGTCCTGCACGACGCGGATCTGCGCCGCCGTCCAACCTCGCGGCGGCACGGTCTCCTCGGTCGCGCCTGGCTGGTACTTCGCCTGGTGCGTGAACCACGTGTCGGTGCGCGGATAGATGCCGACCGGCAGCAGCGGCTGCAGGGTCGCGCCGGTGTTGCCGAGCACTGGCACGGTGATCTCCTCGCCAATCTGCGCCTGCTCGGCGAACCAGCGCCGGAACGTGCCGCGGAACTCGGCGAAGAACGCCGCGAGTTCGTCGGCGGTCGTTACCCGCTGCACCCCAACCGTGCTGCCGCTGACGTCGCCCTTGACGAACGCGGGGACGCCGATGGCGTCCCGCATGCGCTCGAACTCGACGCGCGCGTCGGCGCGGTTGATCGGGGTCGCGGGCTCGTAGGCCTTGGCCAAAGGAACGCCAGCCACCTGCAAGGTCTCGCGGGTTCGCAACTTGTCCATCGCCACGGCCGAGGCGGCGCAACCGGAACCGACGAACGGCAGGTCGTGCAGTTCGAACATGCCCTGCACGGTGCCGTCCTCGCCGTAGGGGCCATGCAGGATCGGCAGCGCCACCTGCACGCGTGCGTGATCGAGCAGCCACGCGAGCGCCGCGCCGGGACGCAGCGGGCCATGGGCGGTTCTGGCGTCGCCGGGTCGCCACGCTTCGTCGGCGGGCAGCGGCGACTTCGCCGGCCACCACGCGCCATCGCGGGCGAGATACACCGGCCAGACGCGGTAGCGCGCGCGGTCGAGGTGCTGCAGCACCTGTCGGACCGACGACAACGACACGTCATGTTCCGGCGACCGCCCGCCGGCCAACACGCAAACATCCATCGCGCACCCCTCCAAGGTGTTGGCGCAGCATACGGTCTCGCCGTGGCTTTCCGATGCCCTGCCGCCGTAGGCGTGAGGCTCAGCCGGCCGCGAACAGCTTGCCGGTCGCCGCCGACGCGCCCCACAGGATCGCGTCGCTACCGCCCAGCGTCGGCACGAAGCGGAGATCGCGGTGGATCATCGGCGACGTCGCGGCGCGAACGTGGGTGACGATGCGGGCTTCGAGTTCCGGCCAACCGGACAACACGCCGCCGCCGAGCACGACGGCGCGCGGGTTGAGCAGCGTGCACGCATTGGCGACCAGCGCACAGGCAGCGGCCTCGGCTTCGGCCAGGATCGCGCGCGCCGCCGCAGCGGTGCTGCCCGCCCCGGCGGCTGCCTTGGCGATGGCGCCAACGGTCCAACGGCCGCCGTTCGGCCCTGGACCGAGCCTGGCTTCCCCCTGTTCGGTGATCGCCCGGCCGCCGCAGTACGCCTCGAAGTGGCCCTTGCCGCCGCACGGGCATAGCCGGCCATCCGGGACGAACGTCGTGTGGCCGATCTCGCCCGCCGCGTTGTTGCCGCCAGCGAACGGCTTGCCGTCGACGATCAATCCGATGCCGATGCCGGTGCCAAAGAGCAAGCACAGCAGCGGGTCGAGGCCGGCCGCGTGGCCGCGCAGGAACTCGCCCCAAGCGCTGGCCCGGCCGTCGTTCAGCAGCGTCGTCGGCACGCCGAATTGCCGCTCGCAGAAGTCGGCCAGAGGGAAGCCGTCGAGTGGCAGGTTCGGCGCGCGGTCGATCGAGCGGCCGTCGCGCGGAACGACCCCGGCGGTGCCGAAACCGCACGCTAGCGGCGGCTCGCAGCCCGGTGGCAGGTCAGCGACGATCGTCGCCAGCGCCTGTTCGAGCGAGCGCAGGAACGGCTCGCGCTCGCGCACCGTCGGCACGTGCTGGACCCGGTGCACGCCGTAGTCCTCGCTGACCAGCGCAAAGCGGCACTTGGTGCCGCCGAGGTCGCCTGCCAGGACGGTGCGCATGGGTCGATTGCGCCGCGGCCGCGGCTCAGATGCGGCCGAGGAGAAGGCTCGTGTTATGGCCGCCGAAACCGAGCGAGTTGCTCAGCACGTAGTCGACCTTGAGGTCGCGCGCGACGTTCGGGACGTAGTCCAGATCGAGCTCCGGATCGGGCGTCTCCTGGTTGATCGTCGGGTGCACCTTGCGGTCTTGGATCGACATCGCGCAGGCGGCGAGTTCGATGGCGCCCGAGGCGCCAAGGAGGTGGCCGACCATCGACTTCGTCGACGACACGCAGAGCTTCCTGGCGTGGTCGGCGAAGACGCGCTTGATCGCGGCCGTCTCGATCTTGTCGTTGAGGAACGTGCTGGTGCCGTGGGCGTTGATGTAGCCGACCTTGTCGGCGGCCACGCCGCCGTCCCGCAGCGCGCCCATTATGGCGCGGATGGGGCCATCCGCGTCCTCGTTTGGCGCCGTGATGTGGAAGGCATCGTCGGTCGAGCCGTAGCCGAGCACCTCGCACAGGATCGGCGCGCCGCGTCGCTTGGCATGCTCGTACTCCTCGAGCACGAGCGCCGCCGCGCCCTCGCCCATGACGAAGCCGTCGCGGTCCTTGTCGAATGGGCGGGACGCACGCTTGGGATCGTCGTTGCGGGTCGAGACTGCCTTCAGCGAGCAGAAGCCGGCGAGCCCCAGTTCGGTCGTCGCCGCCTCGCTACCGCCGGTCAGCATGATGTCCGCTTCGCCCCACTGGATGGTCCGCAGCGCCATGCCGATGGCATGGCTCGAACTGGCGCAGGCCGAGGACGTGACGTAGCAGGTGCCCATCAGGCCAAAGCGGATGGCCGCCTGGCCAGCCATGGCGTTGGCCATGATCTTCGGAATGAAGAACGGGCTGACGCGGTCGGCGCCGCGCTCGACCTGCAGGACCTTGCTGGCCTCGATCTCGTGGATGCCGCCGATGCCGGTGCCAAGGATGCAACCGGCGCGATCGCGCTGTTCCTTGGCCATGTCCAGCCCCGACGCGGCCATCGCCTCGCTCGCGGCCACAAGGTAGTACTGGGTGAACTTCTCGAGCCGCTTCGACTCGGTCTTCGGAAAGAACTTGTCCGTGTCCCACTGCCACACCTCGCAAGCAAACTTGCAGGTGTGTTTGGACGTGTCGAAGCGGCTGATCGGGCCAGCGCCCGACGTGCCCGCGAGCATCGCCGCCCAGTTGGACTTCATGTCGAGACCAAGGCTGGAGACCGCCCCGATCCCGGTGATGACGACCCGACGTCTGCTCATGGTGTGCGCGTAGGTTAGGTCGCGGCGCGGCGACCCGATGTCCGCCGGCGGACCAGCGGGCGAAGACGGAATGGGGCCATCGGCTAGAGGCGGCGCGCGTTCCGGGCAGCCGGACCCGCGCGAACGCCTGGCTCAGCTGAGCTTGCCGGTGATGTACTTCACCGCGTCACCGACGGTCTGGATCTTCTCGGCGTCCTCGTCCGGGATGTTGATCTCGAACTCGTCCTCGAACTCCATGACGAGCTCGACCGTGTCGAGCGAGTCGGCGCCCAGGTCGTTGATGAACGACGTCTCCGCCGTGATCTTGTCGCGGGTGGTGCCCAATTGCTCGCAGACGATGTTGTGGACGCGCTCTTCGATGTTGACTGCCTTCGACACGGTTCTTTGCCTCGTACGGACTTGGGAAAAGGGCTGTGGCGGAGGAGTCACCCCCACCGCCGGGGAGATCTTGGAAGCGGAACTCTAGCTACATGGTCATGCCGCCGTCCACCACGAGGGTCTGTCCCGTGATGTACGAGGCGCCGTCCCCGCACAGGAACACCACCGTTTTGGCGATGTCGTCCGGCGCACCGAAGCGGCTGAGGGGAATGTTCTTGAGCATGCCATCGCGGATTTCCTGGGGCAGCGCCGCGGTCATGTCGGTCGCGATGAAGCCCGGCGCGACCACGTTGGCGGTCAGGCCGCGGCCGGCGAACTCCTGGGCCAGCGACTTGGTCAGGCCGATCAGGCCAGCCTTGCTGGCGGCGTAGTTGACCTGGCCGGCGTTGCCAGTGATGCCGACGACCGAGCCGATGTTGACGATCCGCGCGCCCTTGGCCTTGGCCAGCGTGCGGCTGAACGCCTTGCAGACCAGGAAGACGCCGCGCAAGTTCGTGCCGATCACGGCGTCGAAGTCGTCGGCGCCCATGCGCAGGAACAGGCCGTCGCGGGTGATGCCGGCGTTGTTGACCAGCAGTTCCAGCGTGCCGGCCTCGGCCAACAGATGCTTGGCCATGGCTTCGACCGAGGCGGCATCGGCGACATCGACGACCAGGGCGCGGCCCTTGCCGCTGCCGGCCGGCAGCGCGCCGATGGCGGCGACCGTCTCGTCGCAGCCACCGGCCTTCGTCGACGTGCAGTAGACACTGGCGCCGGCAGCGGCCAAGGCGACGGCGACCGCCCGACCGATGCCGCGCGACGCGCCAGTCACCAGCGCGGTCTTGCCAGAGAGCGGAAGCGATTGGGACATGAGTGATTCCTCGGCGTCGTGCGGATCACCAGCGCAGCAGCAGATGGCCCCAGGCCATGCCGGCGCCAAACGCCGGCATCACCACGAGTTTGCCCTTCTGCAGTCGACCGGCGTCGTAGGCCTCGCGCAGCGCGATCGGCACCGATGCGGCGGACGTGTTGCCGTAGCGATCGATGTTGCTGAACACGAAGTCCATCGGCATGCCCAACTGCTCCATCGCCGCTTCGATGATGCGCTGGTTGACCTGGTGCGGGATGATCACGCCGATCTGGTCGCGGCCATACTTGTCGATGACGCCTTGCACCAGTTCCGCGAACACGCGGACGGCGAAGCGGAACACCTTGGTGCCGCCCATCTTCATGAAGTGCAGGCGCTGGTTGACCGAGTCCTGACTCGCTGGATGGCGGCTGCCGCCGCCTGGCAGCGCCAGGATGGTCTCGGCGCCGCCTTCCATGCTGATCGAGCCGCCGAGGAATTCACCGCGGCCGGCGCGCTCGAGCGAGGTGAACACCGCCGCGCCCGAGCCATCGCCGAACAGCACGCAGGTGTTGCGGTCGGTGTAGTCGAGAATGCGACTCAGGATCTCGGCGCCGACGACCAAGACGTTGCGGAACTGCCCCGAGCCGACCAGACCGGCGGCGACCTGGGAGGCGAACACGAAGCCGCTGCACGCAGCGGCGAGGTCGAAGCCGCCGGCTTTCTTGGCGCCGAGGTCGAGGCCGATGCGGCATGCCGTCGCCGGGAAGGGCTGGTCCCCGGTGATCGTCGCGCAGATGACGAGGTCGAGTTCCTCGGCCGGCATGTTGGCGTCGGCGAGCGCCTGGCGCGCCGCCGCGAGTGCGAGGGTGCTGGTGACCTGCGCCGGCGCGGCAAGGCGGCGCTCGCGAATGCCCGTGCGCTGCACGATCCACTCGTCCGACGTGTCGACCATCTTCTCGAGGTCGGCGTTCGTCAGCAGCTTCTCCGGCACATAGCGACCGAGCCCGGCGATGCCGACCGGGATGACTTTTGCCATTTCAGCGGCTCCTGCCGTCGGCGGGGCGATTGGCGTTCATGCGTTGGGCTAGGCTTGCGGCGTCTCGTACGCGCGCGCAGCCTGCACGATGTGCTCGTTGACCTTGGCGTCCACGGCGCGGATGGCGAAGCGGATCGCGTTGGCGAACGCCGGCGCGGTCGAGCGACCGTGGCAGATCGTCACGCAGCCGTTGACGCCAAGCAGCAGCGCGCCACCGTACTCGGTGAAGTCGAGGCGCGGCATGATGCCTTGCTTCACGGCGCCCATCTTCTGCGGTTCGACACCGACCTTCTGCATCAGGCCGAAGACCATGCGCAGCAGGTACTCCGCCAGACCCTCGCTGACCTTCAGCACGACGTTGCCGGTGAAGCCGTCGGTGACCACGACGTGGCAGTCGCCGGAGAACAGCTCGATGCCTTCGATGTTGCCGTGGAAGTGGATCGGCATCTGCTTCATCAGCGCGCGTGCCTCGCGCACCAGCGGGTTGCCCTTCAATTCCTCACTGCCGATGTTCAGGATGCCGACCTTGGGTTCGGCGACCCCGAACGTGCCCTGGTAGTAGGCCGATCCCATCAGGGCGTATTGCGCCAGGTGATGGACCTTGGGCTGCGGGTTGGCGCCGACGTCGAGCAGCAGGAACGGGTTCTTTTCGCCCTGGATGATCGCGCCGATCGCCGGGCGACGGATGCCTTCCAGGCAGCCGAGGCCGAGAGTCGCCGCCGCCACCACCGTGCCGGTCGAGCCCGCGCTGACGAACGCGCCGGCTCGGCCTTCGCGCAGTTCCTGGACGCCCAGCATGATGCTGTTGCGCGGCTTCTTGCGCGCGGCGTCCGTCGGCGAGTCGGTGTCGGTCAGGATGTCAGGCGCGTCGATCACCAGCACGCTCTCGGTCAGGTTCTGGGCGCGCATGGCGGCGACGACTTCCGCGCGGGGACCAGTCAGGACGATCTGGTCCGGGCGGACGAAGCCCTTCCGGAGCGCCAAGGCCACGCCGGAGATGCACTCCTTCGCGCCGTGATCGCCGCCAATCGCATCGAGTACGACCTTGCTCATGGTTCCCTGGGGTGTGGGGAGTGCCGACGATGGGCGCGTTAGGACGTTGGCGTCGGACGACGCGCCTCCCTAACCAACCGCCCAGCCGCAGAGGCCGCAGCGGCCCGAGAGGCGCCATGACTATCGCGCCAACAGGCGGGCGATGCCAGAGCGAGCCCGCCCACTCAACCCTTTTGCCATCCTGCCGGGCGAGCGCGAACCGGCTGCCTGCCAGACCGGCTCCGTCGGCGGTTACCCGTTGTCGGCGACCATGATCTGTCGGCCGCGGTAGTGACCACAGGCCTTGCAGATCGTGTGCGGGCGAATCATCGCACCGCAGTGCGTGCAGCGGACGAGCTGGGTGCGCGTGAGCGCCAGGTGGGCGCGGCGGTGCCCCTTGCTCGCGCGGCTGAGCTTTCTCTTCGGATTTGCCATGTTGCGATACCTGCGAACGTTCCCGGCCAAGCCGCGGCGTCGCCGGGACTGAGGCGTGGAAAGGGGCGACCAGAGTACGGACCGGCCCCCCCGTGTCAACCGCGATCCCGCCGCTCCGGCCTCGGGTCGGCCGCGGTTGCGCCAGCGCAACCCGCGTCGGGACCCGTGCTTGGCGGCGCTGACTGCGGCCCCCGCGCAGCCGCAGGTCAGCGCAACCCGGCAGCGGCGAACAGGCCGGCGGCCGCCCGGGCGGCTTCGCCGACGCGGCTGCCGTCCTTGCCCTTGCCCTGCGCCGCTTCCGGCTTGCCGCCACCGCCGCCGCCGAGCAGACCCGCCAGTTGCTTCACCATGTCGCCGGCCTTGATGCGGCCGACCAGCGTCGGGCTGACCGCCGCGACGATCTGGCACTCGCCGTCGACGACGCTGAGGACCACGCCGGCGAACGGCGCGAGCGCCTTCTGGGCCATCTTGAGCAGTTCCTGGCCGTCCTTGCCCTGCATGCCGGGGCGCTCGAAGACGACCGTGTGCACGCCATCCTTGGCGAAGGCGGCGGCGCGCAGTTTGGCGAGTTCGGCGCCGAGGTCGGGCGCGAGCGCCTTCTCGAGGTCGCGCCGGACCTTCTTGAGTTCCTCGGTCAACTCGAGCACGCGCTCACCGACCTTGCCGGCGGGCACCTTCAAGGCGTTGGCCAGACCGGCCAACTGGGCCCGCTCCTGACGGGCGACGTCCAGCGCCACGAGGCCCGTGACGGCCTCGACGCGACGCGTGCCGGCGGCCACAGCCGTCTCGGCGACGATGCGGAAGCTGCCGATGTTGCCGGTGTTCGCGACGTGCGTGCCGCCGCAGAGTTCCTTGCTGAAGTCGCCAATCTGCAGCGTGCGCACCTGCTCGCCGTACTTCTCGCCGAACAACGCCACGAAGCCGTTCGCCCGCGCCTCGTCGAGCTTCTGCACACAGGCCTGCGCCGAGGCCGCCGCGAGGATCTGGCCGTTGACCAGGTCTTCGACCCTCTGCAACTGCTCCGCCGTCGGCTTCTCCGGTTGCGTGTAATCGAAGCGCAGACGATCGGGCGAGACCTCGGAGCCGGCCTGGCTGACGTGGTCGCCGAGCACGCGCTTGAGCGCGGCGTGCAGCAGGTGGGTCGCCGTGTGGTTGCGCTCGGTGGCACGCCGCGCGACCTCGTCGACCGCGAGGTCGGCGACGTCGCCGACGGCGAGTTGGCCGCTGCTCACCACGGCGTGGTGCAGGTGGAAGCCATCCATCGCCGTCGTGTTCGTCACCTGCGCCGCGCCGAGGCCGCAGCGGATCGCGCCGCGGTCGCCGACCTGGCCGCCGCCCTGGGCGTAGAACGGCGTGCCCTCGGTGACCAGCAGGACCTTCTGTCCGGCCTTGGCGCCGCTCAGCAGAACGTCGCCATCGCCGACGATGCCGACGAGCTTGCTGGCGGTCGCGAGTTCGCGGTAGCCGGTGAAGGTCGACGGTTTGCACCGCGCATCGCGCAGCTTGACCGCGACGCTGGCGGTGAACACGGCGTCGGCGGTCGCCATGCTGGCGCGGGCGCGCTGGCGCTGCGCTTCCATCGCCGCCTCGAAGGCTGCCTCGTCGAGCCGGTGGCCGCGCTCCTCCATCACCTTCTGGCTGATGTCGATTGGGAAGCCGTACGTGTCGTGCAGCGTGAAGGCAAACTCGCCGCCGCCGGCGGTGCTCTGGCCGGCCGCCGGCTTCTTCGCCTGCGCCAAGAACTCGTCCAGCTTCGCCATGCCCTGGCGGTAGACGGTCAGGAAGTTCTCTTCCTCGCCCCTGATGACGGCGCGGCACTGCGCCGCGTTGTCGCGCACTTCGGGGTAGTGATCCCCCATCAGCTTGCCGACGAGGTCCACCATCTCGAACAGGAACGCCCTGTGCAGGCCGAGTTCGTAGCCATCGCGGGCGGCGCGGCGCAGGATCTTGCGCACGACGTAGCCGCGGCCTTCGTTGCTCGGCAGCGCGCCGTCAGCGATGCAGAACGTCACCGCGCGCACGTGGTCGGCGATGCGGCGCATGCGAATGTCACGCTTGCCATCTTGGCCGTAGGCGACGCCGGTCGCCGTGCCAAGGTGGTCGAGGTACGGGCGGAAGAGCTCGGTTTCGAAGTTGTTCTTCGCCCCCTGCAGCACCGCAGCGATGCGTTCGAGACCCAGCCCGACGTCGATGTTCTTCTGCGGCAGCGGCTTCAGCGAGCCATCCGACTGGCGGTCGAACTGCGTGAAGACGCAGTTGCCGACCTCGGTGAAGCGGTCGTCGGGCAGCGACTGCAGCCCCTTCTTGTCCGGGTACGGCTGGCCGGGTTTGGCGTCGAAGTAGATCTCGCTGCACGGGCCGCACGGGCCGTTGGGGCCCTTGCTCGGCGCCTCGGCCGGCCAGAAGTTCTCCTTCTCGCCGAAGCGGAACACCTTGTCCGGGTGCAGACCGACCTGCTTGGTCCAGATGTCGAAGGCTTCGTCGTCATCCTGGTAGATCGTGACGACCATCTGCTTGGCTGGGATGCCGCAGACGTCGGTGAAGAACCCCCAGATCCACGGAATGCACTCCTTCTTGAAGTAGTCGCCGAAGGAGAAGTTGCCCAGCATCTCGAAGAACGTGTGGTGCCGGGCAGTGAAGCCGACGTTGTCGAGGTCCGGCACGCGCAGACACTTCTGCGAGGTGGTGATGCGTTTGTACGGCAGCGTCCCCTTGCCCAAGAACATGTCCTTGAACTGGTTCATGCCCGCACCCGTGAACAGCAACGTCGGGTCGTTGGCCGGCACGAGCGAGTCCGAGGCCAAGACCTTGTGGCCGTTCTGCTCGAAGAACTTCAGGTAACCGGAACGGATCTGGGCGGCGGTCAGCGGCTTCATGGGATACCCGCAGGGGCTCGGGGCGCCGGTTGTAGCGAACACCGTCGCCGGTCGGAAGCGCGACGGGCTTGGCCGCCACCGCGGCGGCCCGCCGGCGCAACGCGGCCGCAGAGCACGTGCCCCAAAACGCGGCCATCCGCGCCGCGGCAAGCGCCGCGCGGCCCACGCTCGCAGCGAGCGCGCGTCAGCCGTTGTTCGTCGCCTGCGGCCGCGGTGCCGGCATCGCCGGCCGCAACGCAGCCGGCCGATTTTCCGCGGGCCGATTTTCCGCGGGCCGGATCTCAACCGGCTTGCCGGCGCTGGCGCCAATGGCCGCTGGCGCGCTCGTCGATGCCGCGCCGCTGCTGCCCGCAAGAACGGCGGCCGTGCGCTTGAGCACCGTCGCCATCACTTGCTCCTCGATCTCCTTGGCGAGCGTCGGGTTCTCCTTGAGGAAGTCGCGCGCCTTCTCGCGGCCCTGGCCGAGGCGGGTTTCGCCGTGGCTGATCCAAGTGCCAGAGCGCTTGAGGAAATTGCTCTCGACGCCGAGGTCGATGATCTCGCCCAGGCGGTTGATGCCCTCGTTGAACAGGATGTCGAACTCGCACTTCTTGAATGGCGGCGCGACCTTGTTCTTGACGACCGTCGCCTTCGTGCGCGCGCCGATCGGCTCCTCGCCGTCCTTGATCTGGCCGATGCGGCGGATGTCGATGCGCACCGAGCTGTAGAACTTGAGCGCGCGACCGCCCGTCGTCGTCTCCGGGCTGCCGAACATCACGCCGATCTTCTCGCGGATCTGGTTGATGAAGACGAGCGTGGTCTTGGTCTTGGCGGTGACGGCCGTCAGCTTGCGCAGCGCCTGGCTCATCAGGCGCGCCTGCAGGCCGACGAAGCTGTCGCCCATCTCGCCCTCGATCTCGGCCTTTGGCACGAGTGCTGCGACCGAGTCGATGACGATCACGGCGACGGCGCCGGACTTGGCCAGCGTCTCGCAGATGTCGAGCGCCTGTTCACCGTTGTCGGGTTGCGAGATCAGCAGCGAATCGAGGTCGACACCGAGGCGCTTGGCGTACTGCGGGTCGAGCGCGTGCTCGGCGTCGATGAACGCGCAAACGCCACCTTGGCGCTGGGCGTTGGCGACGACGTGCAGCGTCAGCGTCGTCTTGCCGGACGATTCCGGCCCGAAGACCTCGATGACGCGGCCGCGCGGCAGGCCCTTGCCGCCGACGCAGATGTCGAGGCCGAACGAGCCTGTCGAAATGCCTTCGACGACCGCTTCGTTGCGGTCGCCCATGCGCATGATCGAGCCCTCGCCATGCGACTTCTGGATGGAAGCGAGCGCATCGAGGAGCGCCTCGTTCAACGGAGCCTTGGTCGTTTCGCCAGCCTTCGGTTTCATCACGGATGCCCTCCCTGGGCGCGGTTTCGTAGCAAAGCGCACACCCTAACACCAACCCGAACAAAAGCCAAACCTTTTTCGCCGGGCAGCAGGAATGTGCAGGCTGCAGCGCCCTGGGTTACAGACGGCCCTACATTCTGCCGCGCCCACGCCCTCGGATGCTCGCGACCCGTCGTTTTCCTGCCGCCAGCCTGTTGCTGACCCTCGCCGCTGCCTGCGGGGCCGACCCGGGCTCAGCGTGGACGACGACGCCGCTGCGGCCGACAGCCGGCGGCGACGGGCCACGTTTCCGTCTGCTGCCGCCCGCGGCGACCGGCCTGGCCTTCACCAACGAACTGCGCCGCGAGAACGCCTACACGTACCTGACCAACGGCGCGGGCCTGGCGACCGGCGACTACGACGGCGACGGCGACCTCGACCTGTACCTGGTGTCGCAGGATGGGCCCAACCGTTTGTTCCGCCAGGTGGCGCCGATGCGCTTCGAAGACGCCACCGCGAGCGCCGGCGGCGTCGATGGCGGCGATGCCTGGGGCACTGGCGCCTGCTTCGTCGACCTCGACGGCGACGGCGACCTCGACCTGTACGTCTGCAATCTCGAGGCGAAGAACCTGCTGTACGAGAACCAGGGCGACGGCACCTTCCGCGAGAACGCGGCGAGGTTCGGGCTCGACATCGCCGCCGCGTCGACGATGGCCGCCTTCGCCGACTACGACCGCGATGGCCAGCTCGACTGCTATCTGCTCACCAACCGCGCGCTACATCCGGGCTGGGCGCTGACGCCGGAGGTTCTCGGCGGCTTCCGGCCGGGCGCCGCAACGACCCGCACGCCCGCCGCGATGGCGCCGACGCTGGCGCAGTTGCAGCAACTCGACGACCTCGCGCGCGCCGACGGCCTGCGCCGCGACGATGACCTGCCGGCGGCGCTGCGCGAGCACTTCCTGGTCTTCCGCGGCCAACGCTTCATCGCCGGCCAGCCAGATCGCCTGCTGCGCAACGTCGGCGGCCGCTTCGTCGACGTCAGCGCCGCCGCCGGGATCGCCGGCAACGGCATGGGCCTGTCGGCGACCTGGTGGGACTACGACCACGACGGTCTGCCCGACCTGTACGTGGCCAACGACCTCGAATCGCCGGACACGCTGTACCACAACGAAGGCGGCGGCCGCTTCCGCGACGTCACTGCGGAGGTCGTGCCGCACACCGCGTACTACGGCATGGGCAGCGACGCCGGCGACGCCGACGGCGATGGCCACCTCGACCTGCTGGTCGCCGACATGAGCATGACCACGCACGCGAAGGCGAAGGTGCTCATGGGCGACATGGACGAGGAGCGCGCCGTGCTGCTGCACAGCCGGCCGCCGCAGGTGATGCGCAACGCCCTGCTGCGCAACACCGGCCTCGGCGTGTTCCAGGAAGCGGCGCATCTCGCCGGGCTTGCCAGCACCGACTGGACCTGGAGCGTGCTGTTCGGCGACCTCGACAACGACTCTCGGCTCGACGTCTTCGCCACCAACGGCATCGCGCGCTTCGACACGGACCCCGACCTCGACCTGCGCGTCAAGGCGCTGTGGGCCGAAGGCCGCCAGCGCGCCGCCATCGACCTGATCCAGAACGTGCGCTCGGTGCCCGAGCGCAACCTCGCGCTGCGCAACCTCGGCCACCTGCAGTTCGCCACGACCGGCGCCGACTGGGGCCTCGACCTCGAGGCGGTCAGTCACGGCGCCGCCGTCTGCGACCTCGACGGCGACGGCGACCTCGACGTCGTCGTCAACAACTGGAACAGCCCGGCGGCCGTGTACGAGAACCGCACCGCCGACGGCAACGCCTTCACCGTGCGCCTGCAGGGCCAGGGCGGCAACCGCTTCGGCCTCGGCGCGCGCGCCAGCGCGACGCTGCCCGACGGCCGCGTGCTGGTGCGTGAGTGTTGGTCGTCGCGCGGCTACCTGTCCGGCCAAGCGCCCGAGTTGCACTTCGGCCTCGGCGATGCTGCGGCGGCGAGCGAACTGCGCATCGAGTGGCCATCGGGCCGCGTGCAGACGCTGCGCGACGTGCGCGCAGGCCAGTGCCACACCGTGCGCGAGCCGACGGCTGCCGCGGCAGCGCGCGCGCCGCGCGCCGCGACCCCGCCCGCGCCACCGCCGCCGCCATACACGCACCGCGACGATGACTTCGACGAGTACCGCGACCAGCCGCTGCTGCCGGCCGGCGTTTCGCGTCTCGGCCCTGGCCTCGCCCTTGGCGACGCCGACGGCGATGGCGACGACGACCTGTTCGTCGGCGGTGCCCGTGGCCAGGAAGCGGCGCTCTACCTCGCCACGCCGACGGGCTGGCAATCGCAGGCCGGACCGTGGCAGGCCGACGCCGGCTGCGAAGACCTCGGCGTGCTCTGGCTCGACCACGACCGCGACGGCGACCTCGACCTGTTCGTCGCCAGCGGCGGCGCCGACCTGCCCGAAGGCCACGCCGCGCTGCGCGACCGCCTCTACCGCAACGACGGCGGCCGGCGCTTCGTCCGCGACGACGACGCATTGCCCGACGTGCGGACGTCATCGGGCCACGCCGCTGCGGCCGACGTCGACGGCGACGGCGACCTCGACCTGTGCGTCGCCGGCCGGCTCGTGCCCGGCCGCTACCCCGACGCGCCGCCGACGCGCCTCTACCGCAACGACGCCGGCCGCTTCGTCGACGCCACCGCGGAGTTCGCGCCGGCCTTGCTGACCGCCGGCATGGTGACCTGCGCGATCTTCAGCGACGCCGATGGCGACGGCGATCCGGACCTGCTGGTCGCGGCGCACTGGCAGCCGATCCGTTTCCTGCGCAACGACGGCGGCCGCTTCGCCGACGCCACGGCCGCCGCCGGGCTGTCGCCGCACGTCGGCTGGTGGAACAGCCTGTGCGCGTGGGACTGCGACGCCGACGGCGACCTCGACTACGTCGCCGGCAACCAGGGGCTGAACAGCAAGTACAAGGCGTCGCCCGAGCAACCCGCCGCCCTCTACTTCGGCGACTTCGACGACAACGGCACGCGCGACCTGATCGAAGCGAAGTACGACGGCGACAAGCTGCTGCCGGTGCGCGGCCGCAGCTGCAGCAGCCAGGCGATGCCGGCGCTCAAGCAGCGCTTTCCGACCTACGACCTGTTCGCGCGCGCGCTGCTGCCCGAGATCTACGGCCAGGACAAGCTGGCGAACTGCGGGCAACTGCGCGCGACGACGCTCGCCAACAGCCTGCTGCGCAACGACGGCGGCGGCCGCTTCACCGTCCTGCCGCTGCCACGCCTCGCGCAGTTGGCGCCGCTCTTCGGCATGGTTGCCGCCGGCAACGACCTGATCGCCGCTGAGAACAGCTACGCGCCGGAGCCGGAGACGGGACGCCTCGACGGCGGCACGCTGCTGGTGCTGCGCGACGTCGCCGGCGTGCTGGCGGTCGTGCCGCCCGCTGAGCACGGCCTCGTGCAGCTCGGCGACCACAAGGCGCTCATCGCTGCCGGCCCGACCCTGCTCGGCAGCCGCAACGACGGGCCGCTGTGGTCGGCGCGCTGGCCGGGGGATGCCTTCCGCGTGAGCAAGCGCGGGCCGGCCGGCAATCCGCAGGGCGTTGGCCGTCGGCATCGCGCCACGCTGAGCGATGGCCGCACGCGCGCGATCGAGACCGGCGCCGGTAGCAGCTACCTGAGCCACGGCCCGTCGTCCTGGTTCTGGCCCGCGGACGCGGTGCAGCGCTTCCTGCACGACGGCAAGGGCTACGAAGAACTGCCGGCGCTGCCGCGCTGACGGCGCATGGCTGCGGCGGAGCGCAAGCGTCGGAGCGCAGCGGTCGCATCCGAGCCGATCCCGCGGCCTGACAGACGCGCAAGGATGAGGCAGAATCCTACGTCTCGCCCACCGCTCAGCCCCATGCACCACCGCTCCACCGTCAGCCTGCTCGCCACCGCCCTCGCTCTCATTGCCGCCAGCCAAGCGCAGGCGCAATGCACCTACACCTGGAACGGCAACGCCGCCGGCGCCGACGGCACCGTGACCGGCGTGTGGGACGACACCGACATCGTGCACGTCGTCGGCCGCTTCACGACGTTCCAGGGGGTTCCCGCCAACCGCGCCGTCCGCTTCCAGAATGGCCAGTGGCAGGCGCTGGGTGCTGGCCTGAACGGCGACGCGCTGTCGGTCCTGCGCCTGCCGAACGGCGAGATCGTCGTCGGCGGCTCGTTCACGGTGGCCGGCGCGTCGACCGCGAACGGCATCGCCAAGTGGGATGGCGCCAACTGGTCGGCGCTCGGCAGCGGCATGAGCCAGCAAGCGATCTTCGGCGCCGCGGTCAGCGCGCTCGCCGTGCTGCCCAGCGGCGATCTCGTCGCGGGCGGCGCGTTCAACAGCGCCGGCGCGCAGCCGGCGAGCAACATCGCGCGGTGGAACGGCACGGCCTGGTCGGCGCTCGGCGCCGGCTTCAACGGCGTCGTGCGCGGCCTCGCCGTCACGCCAGCGGGTGCGCTCGTCGCCGTCGGTTCGTTCACCGCGTCGGGGGCCACCGTCGTCAACGGCATCGCGCAGTGGAATGGCAGCCAGTGGCTCGCGCTCGGCTCGGGCCTCGGACTGTTCGGCGGCGCCGCCGTCGCCACGCGTCCCAACGGCGACATCCTGGTAGGCGGCTCGTTCGTCACCGCTGGCGGCGTCGCTGCGCCGCACGTCGCTCAGTGGAGCGGCGGCGCTTGGTCGAGCCTCGGCGCTGGCGTGTCGGGTCCGGTGACCGCGCTCGCCGCGCTGCCCAATGGCGACCTGATCGTCGGCGGTTCCTTCAACGCGGCTGGACCGGTCGCCACCGGCAACCTCGCGAAGTGGAACGGCGCGACCTGGACGGGCTTCGGCTCGGGCACCAACGGACTGGTCCAGACCATCGGCAAGTTGCGCAACGGCAACCTCGCCATTGGCGGCGACTTCGCGCAAGCGAACGGCGTGGTCTCGCCGCGCTTCGTCAACCTGGACAGTTCGTGCGCGGCGTCCGTGGTCGCCACCGGCGCCGGCTGCGCCGGCCAGGGCGGCGTGCCGGCGCTCGCCGTCAGCGAGTACCCGATGCTCGGTCAGACGTTCCGCTCGCGCTGCACCAACCTGCCGCCGCTCAGCATCGTGCTCGGCGTCCTCGGCCTCGCGCCGACGGCGTTGCCGTTGGCGATCGCGCTGCCGCAGGCGGGCGCTGGCTGCACGCTCTACGCCAACCCCGACGTCGTCGACGCGCTCGTGCCGGCGGCCGGTGCTGCGACCTACGCGCTCGCCATCCCGAACGTGCCGGCGCTGGTTGGCACGCAGTTGCACCACCAGTACGTGCCGTTGGCGTTCGACTTCGCCTTCAACCTCGTCGGCGCGTCGGCGTCGAACGCGGTGCAGGCCAACGTCGGTTCATTCTGACCGCTCGCGTCAGCCGTCGGCGGACGGCCACACCAGCGGAAACCACGGCCCTTCGACCAACGCGCCGGTTGGCAACAGTGGCGCGCCGCGCAGCAGCGGCGTGCTGCCGTCGGCGACGCGCACGTGGCCGCCCATGTAGTTGAGCACCGCCGCCCGCCGCCAGCGCTCGCTGCGGTTCTGGTCGCTGCCGTGCAGCGTGTGGCTGTGGTGGATCGTCGCCTGACCGGCGCGGACCGGCACGGGCACCGGTCGCCATGCCGCGCCCGCCGGCAGGTGCGCGCGGATCGCTTCGAGCGGCGCGTCGAACGGCAGCCTCGGCAGCAAGCCCCAGCGGTGGCTGCCTGGCACGAACTGCACGCAACCACTCGCTTCGTCGGCGTCGTCGAGCAGGATGTTGATCGTCAGGTGGCAGGCCGGCGCCGTCCGCGTCCAATAGCTGTAATCCTGATGCCAGGGCACCACGCCCGGATGTCGCGGCGGCTTGGCGAACACCTGGTCGTGCCAGAAGCGCACCGTCGGCGCGTCGAGCAACTGCGCGGCCATCGCCACCGCCCGCGGGTGGCGCACCAGCGCCGCCAGCGCCGGGTGCACGCGCCAACCGCCGAGGAAGTGGCAGACGACCTCGCCGGGGCGCTCGGTGTAGGCGTGTTCGACCTCGTACAGCTGGGTGGACAGCGCAGGCAGACGCGCGATCACCTCCGCGACCGCCTGTCGGGTCGCCGCGACCTCCGCCGGCGTCAGCACGTCAACTGGACCGACGAAGCCGTCGCGGACGAAGGATTCGGCCTGGGCCGTCGACAGTGGACGCGCGCGCACCGACACAGCGGACCCGGCGACGGGCGCTGGCGCAACCGGCCAACACCGATCTGGCGGCAGCTACCACCCTTCTCGCGGACCGGACGGATCCCTATAACATTCGCCCCAGAGGTCGCGCCGCCCACCCCCTCCGCAACTCCATGGTCAGCACCCCCTCCGCCTTCCTTCGCCACGACACCTTCGAGAGCCGCCACTTCGGCCCCCGTTCCACGGAACTACAGGCAATGCTGCAAGTGCTCGGCTGCAGCACCCTCGACGACCTGACGCAGAAGGCCATTCCGACGACGATCCGCTGGCACGGCGAACTGCAGACGCCGGCGGCCAAGTCCGAGCGCCAGGCGCTGGCGGAACTGACCGCGCTCGCCGCCGAGAACAAGGTCCTGCGCAGCTACATCGGCATGGGCTACCACGGCACGCTGACGCCGGCCGTGATCCAGCGCAACATCCTGGAGAATCCGGGTTGGTACACGCAGTACACGCCGTACCAGGCGGAGATCTCGCAGGGCCGCATGGAGGCGCTGCTGAACTACCAGACGCTGGTGCTCGAACTCACCGGCCTGCAGGTCGCCAACAGCTCGCTGCTCGACGAGGCGACCGCTGCCGCCGAGGCGATGACGATGTGCCACCGCCTGCACGGCAAGGACGAGGCCAACGCGTTCTTCGTCGACCAGAATTGCCATCCGCAGGTGCTCGGCGTCGTGCAGCAGCGCGCCGAACCCCTCGGCATCCAGGTCGAGGTCGGCGACCACCGCACCGCGACCTTCAGCGGCCGCCACTTCGGCGCCTTGCTCGCCTACCCGGGCACGGACGGTCGCATCGACGACCTGACGACGACGATCGACCGCATCCACGCCGTCGGCGGCTTTGCCACGGTCACCGCCGACCTGCTGGCGCTGACGTTGCTGAAGCCGCCGGGCGAGATGGGCGCCGACGTCGTCTGCGGCAGTTCGCAGCGCTTTGGCGTGCCGCTCGGCTACGGCGGCCCGCACGCCGCGTTCATGGCGGCGAAGAAGGAGTTTCAGCGGCAGCTGCCGGGCCGCATCGTCGGCCTCACCATCGACGCGACCGGCAAGCCGGCGCTGCGCCTCGCGCTCGGCACGCGCGAGCAGCACATCCGCCGCGAGAAGGCGACGTCCAACATCTGCACGGCGCAGGTGCTGCTGGCGGTGATGGCGAGCATGTACGCGGTCTACCACGGCCCCGAGGGCCTGAAGGCGATCGCCGAGCGCATCCGTTCGATGGCCCACTGCCTTGCCAGCGGCCTGCAGTCGCTCGGACACAAGATCCAGGACGGCGCCCGCTTCGACACGCTGCGCGTCTGGCCGAAGGACGGCGCCGGCAAGGCGATGGCCGCGGCGCTGCAGAAGGGCATCAACCTGCGCGACTTCGGCGACGGCAGCGTCGGGGTCGTGCTCGACGAGACGGTCGAGACGCAGGACCTGATCGACCTGTTCGAGGCCTTCGGCGGCAGCCCGCTGCAACTGCGGCTCGACCATCCGGCGCCGAGCCTCGGCACGCTGGCGCGCACGAGCGGCTTCCTCACGCACCCGACATTCCACCGCTACCGCAGCGAACACGAATTGCTGCGCTACATCCACCGGCTGCAGGCCAAGGATCTGTCGCTGACGACGTCGATGATCCCGCTCGGCTCGTGCACGATGAAGCTCAACGCGACGACCGAGATGTATCCGGTGTCGCTGCCCGGCTTCGGCCAGATCCACCCATTCGCGCCGCTCGACCAGGTGCGCGGCTACCAGAAGCTGTTCGCCAACCTGAGCCAGTGGCTCTGCGACGTCACCGGCTTCGCCGGCTGCTCGCTGCAGCCCAACGCTGGCTCGCAGGGCGAGTACGCCGGCCTATCGGTGATCCGCGCCTTCCACCGCAAGAACGGCCAGACGCAGCGCGACGTGTGCCTGATCCCGCAGAGCGCGCATGGCACCAACCCGGCGACGGCCTCGATGTGCGGCATGAGGGTCGTCGTCGTCGCCTGCGACGACGACGGCAACATCGATGTCGGCGACCTCACCAAGAAGGCCGACGAGCACAAGGATCGGCTGGCGTGCCTGATGATCACCTACCCGTCGACGCACGGCGTCTTCGAGGCGGCGATCAAGCAGATCTGCCAGCTGATCCACGACCGCGGCGGCCAGGTCTACATGGACGGCGCCAACATGAACGCCCAGGTCGGCATCCTGCGTCCGGGCGACCTCGGCGCCGACGTCTGCCACCTCAATCTGCACAAGACGTTCTGCATCCCGCACGGCGGCGGCGGCCCGGGCATGGGCCCGATCTGCTGCGGCGCGCACCTCGTGCCGTTCCTGCCCGGCCATCCGGTGATCAAGACCGGCGGCCAGCACGCGATCGGCCCGATCAGCGCAGCGCCGTGGGGCAGCGCATCGATCCTGACGATCAGCTACGCCTACATCCTGATGATGGGGCCGGACGGCCTGCGTCGCGCCACCCAGGTCGCGATCGCCGGCGCGAACTACATCGCCAAGCGCCTCGAAGGCCACTACCCGGTGCTCTACACCGGCCAGAGCGGCATGGTCGCGCACGAATGCATCGTCGACGTCCGCCAGCTCAAGGCGAGCGCGGGCATCGAAGTCAGCGACATCGCCAAGCGCCTGATGGACTACGGCTTCCACGCGCCTACGGTCAGCTTCCCGGTCGCCGGCACGATGATGATCGAGCCAACGGAGAGCGAGTCGAAGGCCGAACTCGACCGCTTCTGCGCGGCCCTCATCGCGATCCGCCAGGAAATCCGCGAGATCGAGCAAGGCAAGCTCGACAAGGCGGACAACCCGCTGAAGAACGCGCCGCATACCGCCGAGGCCGTGACCGCTGACGAGTGGAAGCACGGATATTCGCGCGAGCGCGCCGCATTCCCGGCGCCGTGGACCAAGGAACACAAGTTCTGGCCGTCGATCGCGCGCGTGAACGACGTCCACGGCGACCGCAACCTCGTCTGCGCCTGCCTGCCCATCGCCGCATACGCTTGAACGCGGCGGGCGCAACCACCAACCCTATTGATCCTGCCCATGACCGAGACGAAACCAGCGCCGTCCATCCCCCCGGCGGTGCCGCAGGTCGAGAGCGTGCTCATCCGCCCGTGGCCGAAGGTCGTGTTCCTCTACCCGACCTTCGTCTGCGCTACGGTGTTCTTCCTGCTGTCGTGGCTCGGCATGGGCAAGGGCCCAGGCGAACTCGGATCGCAGTTCCTCGGCAACACCTTCATGCTGGTGTTGCTGCTCAACCTGATGGTGTTCTCGTTCGACTTCTCGCGCATCAAGTCGATCACGCTGCTGGTCGCGCTCATCGCCGTGGTGCTGCTCGTGCTCTGGGGCGACACGAAGATGAACGTCACTGGCTTCCTCGGCCGCATCTTCGGCGCCATCGACATCCGCATGAACACCTCGTTCTACGGCTTCCTGTCGGCAGGACTCGGCTTCCTGTTGCTCGTGGTGACGATCAACACGCGCTTCAACTATTACGAGGTCAACGCCCGCGAGATCCTGCACCACCATGGCTACCTCGGCGACATCCAGCGCTGGTCGACCGAGGGCCTGGAGATGAACAAGGAAATCTACGACGTCATCGAGTTTCTGCTGCTGCGGAGCGGCCGGCTGATCTTCCAGCCGGCGACTGCCAAGAAGGCGATCGTGCTCGACAACGTCGCCAACGTGAACCGCATCGAGAAGCAGGTGAACGACCTGCTCAGCGTCGTCGCCGTCCGCTTCAACCAGCAGCCCGGCCCCGGCTAGTAGCCCCAACGTGTCCGCCTTCCTCTTCGCGCTGGGCAACTGCGGCGACGCGCCCGAGGTGGCCGCCGCAGTGCGCGCAGTGCGCGCGGGCGGCGCGGCGGCGGCGCTCGCATGGCACGGCGACGCAGCCCGCCTCAGGGACGCCGTCGCGGCAGGCCTGCCAACGCCGGACCACGAGCGATCGCCATCGGCATCGGCGTCGCCGCCACAGTTCGCCGCCGATGCCGCTGCCTTCGCCGCGACGCTGTTGGCCACGCCCTGGCGCGCGGTAGTCACCATCGGCCACGACGCGTTCGCGCAAGCGATCGGCGCCGCCGCTGCCAGCGCTGGTTTGGCGGTCGTGCGGATCGGCGCCGGCGTGCGCTCGCACGTCGCTGGCTGCCGCCGCGACGCCGCCCGCCGCCGCGCCGACCACGCCGCGACGCTGTGGCTATGCGACGGCGAGGCGCAGCGTCAGGAACTCGTTCGCGAAGGCGCCGATCCGGCTCAGGCCGTGGTGACCGGCAATCTGCTCGCCGACGCCGCGTCGACCGTGGCTGCGTCCGACGAAGCGGTCATCGCGTGGGAGCACGCCGAATCGTTCTCCTCGCCCGATGCCGCCCGCCAACGCCTCGAACGACTGGCCGCCGCGCTCGCGCCCAGGCGCGTCACCGTGCTGGCGACGCCGTGGTTGGCGCGCACGTTGGCCGACGCACGCCTGCCAGCGGGCGTCGCCCTCGCGCCGTCCAACGCTGCGGCGGCGCTGCGTGCCGCGCTTGGCGCTGCAGTCCTGGTCACCGATTCGGTTGGCTTCCAGCGGCACGCGCAAGCGCGCGGCATCCGCTGCGTCGTCGACGCCTGCCACGGCCCGCTCGCCGACGCGGTCGCCACCGGCTGCGTTCACGTCGCCAGTGACGCGACCGGCGGTCTCGTCGCTGCGGTCCGGCGGGCGCTCGCGGCGCCAGCGCCGGTCGCTGCGCCGCAGGGCGCCGCGAGCCGATTCGCAGCTCAGCTGACGGCGGTGACGATCCCGATGGCGCCTACCGCCACGCCCGTCGTCGCCTTGCCGAGCGACGGCGACGCCAGCGGCCGCACGCTCGGTGCCGAGGAAGCGCTGCTCGCCGCCGACGCCATCCGCCGCGGCACGCTCAACAGCACGCGCGGCCGCTACGTCGGCCTGTTCGAACAACGCTTCGCGCAGTGGCTCGGCCGCAAGCACGCGATCGCCTGCGCGTCGGGATCGGCCGCGATGCACTGCGCCATCGCCGCGCTGCGCCTACAGCCCGGCGACGAGGTGGTGACCACGCCGATCACCGACATGGGCGCGCTCACGCCGATCCTCTACGAAGGCGGCGTGCCGGTGTTCGCCGACGTCGATCCCGACACGCTGAACATCACGCCGGCGACCGTCGCCGCGCAACTGACGCCGCGCACCCGCGCGATCGTCGTCACCCACCTCTTCGGCCGCCCCGCTGACGTCGACGGCCTCGCCGCGCTCGCGCGCGAACGCGGCCTGCCGCTGATCGAGGACGCCGCGCAGGCCTTCGGCGCGCGCTGGCGCGGGCGCCGCTGCGGCACGTTTGGCGCGCTCGCAGCGTTCTCGCTGCAGCAGGGCAAACACATCACCACCGGCGAGGGCGGCATCGTCGCCACCGACGACGACGAGTTGGCGCGGCGCGTGTTCCTCTACGTCAACAAGGCATGGGGCTACGGCGACAAGAAGCCCGACCACTACTTCCCGGCGCTCAACTACCGCATGACCGAGCTGCAGGGCGCGGTGGCGGTGGCGCAGTTGCCGAAGCTCGACGACGTCGTCGCCGCCCGCCGCGCCGTCTGCGCCCGGCTGGCCGCTGAACTCGCCGACGTGCCCGGATTGGCGTTGCCGGGCGATCCATCCGACGGCGCGCACAGTTGGTGGAAGTTCGCCTTCCGCGTCGACGCCGACGTCGTGCCCGGCGGCGCGCTGGCGCTTGGGCAGCGCATGCAGCAGGCCGGCGTCGCCTGCGTGCCGCGGTACGTGCAGAAGCCCGCATTCGAATGCGAGCTGTTCACCGACTGGTCGAAGTCGCCAGTCACTTGGCTGCCGCTGCAACACAATCCGCGCCGAACAGGGCCGATGCCGCCGTTCGTGCGCGCCGACTACCCCGGGGCCGTGCGCGGACTTGAGCAGGTGATCGTCCTGCCGATCAACGAACACTACCGCGAGCGCCACGTCCAGCACGTCGCCGCGACCATCCGCGCCGCAGTCGGGGCGATGCAGCATGCCTGACCCAGCCAAGCCGCTGCGACTGCTAGTCGTCGGCTTCGGCGGCATCGCGGCCGCCTACCACCAGGCCCTGCAGCGCTCCCCAGCGCTCCGGCTCGAGGCCGTCGTCGAGCCCGACGCGGCGCGGCTGACTCCCGCCGATGCGCCACGCTTCGCGTCGCTCGCCGCGTACTGGCAGTCCGGGGTCGCCGCTGACGCGGCGCTGGTCCTGACGCCGCCGGCAACGCACGAAGCCATCGCGCTCGAACTGCTCGGCCACGGCCTGCACGTGCTGTGCGAGAAGCCGCTGGCGCCGACGATCGCCGGCGCCAAGCGCATGCTCGCCGCCGCCCGCGCCGCCGAGCGTCGCCTGATGCTGGGCAGCAAGTTCCGCTACACGCCTGACGTCATCGCCGCGCAGCGCCTGCTGCGCGCCGGCGCCTGTGGCGACGCGGTGCTCTACGAGAACGTCTTCTGCTCGCACGTCGACATGACCCGACGCTGGAACGCGCTGCCGGAGCAGAGCGGCGGCGGCGTGCTGATCGACAACGGTTGTCACAGCGTCGACGTCGCCCGCTTCCTGCTCGGTCCGATCGCGCGCGTGCAGGCGATGTTCGGCCGCAAGGCGCAACCGCTTGCTGTCGAGGACACGGCGCGCCTGCTGTTCACCAGCCAAGGCGGCGCGCTCGGCTCGATCGACCTGTCGTGGAGCATGCACAAGGAGACCGACAGCTACGTGCGCATCCATGGCACCAAGGGCACGCTCGAGGTCGGCTGGAAGGCGTCGCGCTGGAAGCCGGTCGGCGGCGAGTGGCGACGCTTCGGCGACGGCTACGACAAGATCGCCGCCTTCGCCGGCCAGCTCGCCGACTTCGCTGCCGCGACAGCGGGCGCACCGGGCGCGATCGAAGACGGCGACGCGCTGGCCTCGGTCGTCGTGATCGACGCGGCATACCGCTCGGCGCGCGAGGCGCGCTGGATCGACGTGCTGGAGGGCGCGCGATGAGCCAACCCCCGCGTATTCATCCGACTGCGCTCGTCGAGGACGGCGTCACCCTCGGCGCGGGCACGTCGGTCTGGGACAACGCGCACCTCCGCCGCGGCGCCCGCGTCGGTCGCGACTGCATCGTCGGCGAGAAGGCATACCTCGCCTACGACGTCGTCGTCGGCGACCTCTGCAAGCTCAATGCCTGCGTCTACCTCTGCGCCGGAGTCACGCTCGAAGAGGGCGTCATGGTCGCCGCGCACACGGTGTTCACCAATGATCGAAACCCGCGCGCAACCGACCCCGACGTGCGTTGCCTGCAGACGAGCGCGCCGACCGCAGCGACCCTGGCCACGACCGTCCGCCGCGGCGCCACCATCGGCGCCAACTGCACGATCGGTCCCGGCCTGGACCTCGGCGCCTTCTGCATGGTTGGCATGGGCAGCGTCGTGACCGCCGATGTGCCGTCGCACGCGCTCGTGCTCGGCAATCCGGCGCGCCTCGTCGGCGCGGTCTGCCGCTGCGGCGAGGTCGTCGCGCGCGCAGTCGCCGGCACCGTGCCAGCCGGCGAGTATCGTTGCCGCTGCGGCCGCGCCGTCACCTGGCCGGCCGGCGCGTCCTAGCGCGTCACTGCGCGAACTGCTGCGGCAGGCAGTAGTTCCACTTGTACCAACGGTCCAACGAGGTGGCCGGGCCGCGCAGGATGCCGCCGTAGTAGACCGCCTGCTCGCGCACGGCATTGTCGGTCGCGACCTCAGCGAGCAGGTGCAGGCCACCGATCAGGAAGCCGTGGGCGCCGCCGAGCGGCGAGTCGCCGAAGCGGATGCCCTGCGCGAGGCCGTCCCAGTGGTTCGCCGGCACCGGCGTGCCATTGGAACTGGCCGGCACGTAGTAGCGCAGTCCGTTGGCGACGAAGCCGAACTGCGCGCTCTGGTGGTTGGTGACCCACGAGTAGGCGACGGTCTGCACTACGTCCTCGGCGATGTCGCGCAGGATCGGCTGATTGAACGCCTTGTAGGCGCCGAGGTAGCCGTAGAGCACGGCGCCGTGCTGCCACGGCATGAAGAACTCGTGGTTCATCGGGTAGCCGGTGTTCGCGTAGTTCTGCTGGAACACCATCGCCTTGCTGGCGTGCGTCTTGCGCCGCTGGACCTCGACGATCTCGTTGACGCGCCGCATTGCGTAAGACTTCAGGCTCGCGTCGCGCGTCGCCTGGTAGCACTGCGCGAAGCCTTGCATCGTCCAGCCCTCGGCGCGCGCGGCCTGGATGTTGGCGGTGTAGTAGTAGGTCAGGCGCATCAGGCCCTTGAGGCTCTGGCCTAGTTGGCGCAGTTCCTCATGCGCCCAGGCGTCGCCAGTGGCCGTCCAGTAGTCGAACAGCAGGTCGGTCGACCAGTGCTCATGGTCGAAGTGTCCCCAGCCGTGCGCGCGTGGTTGGCCGACGCTGAGCGTGCGGTATTGCGGGTGCGGGTCCTGGTCGCGCAGGCGCAGGCGACCGAGCTTCTCGCCCGGCAGGTTGAGCATCGGCGTGCCGTCCCACAGGATGATCTGCTGCTCAGCGCCGACCTGCAGGCCGTAGAGATGGTAAGGACGCATCGCCTGCGCCCAGGCCATCTGCTCGAGCACCTGCAGCAACGCCGGGCACGCGCCCTGGATCGCGTGCGCGAACTCGGGGCTCAGCGGGTGGTTGCGCGGCGTGCCAGTGGTCTCGGTCACCTTCGCGTCGCCACGCGAGCCCCACGTGCCGAACAACGAACCATTGCCGCTCCAGCTCGCGAGCTCACCATTGGCGCGCGCATTCGCATCAACCGGACCGGCAATCGGGCCGCCAACGAGACCAGCCGCGCGGGTCTGCTGCCAGGCCTGCTGCGACGCCAGCGCGTAGAGCGGGTTCTCGTTGCGCGCCAGCGACGTGGCGCGCCAGCGATCCAGTTCCGCAGCGCTCGCCCCCGCCGGCTCAATGCGCAACAGGAAGCGATAGCGACGCGTCTGCGCGTCCGACAGGTACGTGTCGGACATCACACGGTATGCGCCGAAGCCGCCCTCGCGGGCCTCGTAGCCGCCGACGCCTTCCGTGGCCGCACGATAGACCAGGGCGCCGGCTGCGCCCTTGAACAGGAACCACGCGCCGCGCACGTCGACGGTGCCGAGCGCGCGTAGGTTTGGATCGGAGTTCCCCGCCGGCTCCACGTCAGCGCCGAGGTAGTCGTTGCCGAGCACCCAATCGACCTGCACGAACGGCATGTCGCGGAACTCGGTCACGTAGAACGTCGACGACAAGTAGTCGCGGCCGATGCCCGTCAGACCGCCAAAGGCCTGATGGTACGTGCGGTGCCGCGTGGTGCGGACGAGTGGAGTGCTCTGCAGCGTCTCGCCCGCGAGCGTGGCGAGCGCGCGATAACCAACGTTGAAGGTGTCACGCACCTCGGCGCCGAATTCGAGGCCGCCGATGCCCTGCGCCACCCAGGCATTGCGCTCGAAGGCGCCACTCAGCGGCTGCACGTCGCGCGCGACTGTGTAGGTCTTCAGCTGCCCGGGCTGCAGGACGTCGGTGAACTGCGCCTGCGCGACCTTGAGCGATCCGTCGGCCCAATACTGCAGCGGCAGCCACGCCGTCTGATGGCCGCTTATGACCATGTTGCTGAGCTGGCTGGCCGGATACGCGCCCTCCGGGAACGGCACCGAGGCTTGGATAGTCTCCGTGCGCTCGCGCTGCGAGTCGTTACGCACGATGAAGTCCAGCACGACATCGAGCGGATTGCCGGCGCCGCCAGGGGCGCCAGGGCCGCCGCCCGCGCCGGGATTGCCGCTGGTGCCAGAGCTGCCGCCCGCGCCGGGATTGCCGCTGGCGCCAGAACTGCCGCCAGCGCCCAAGTCCATGCCACCGGCGCTGCACGCAGCGACAGCGAGGAACATGGCCGCAGCACAGATGCGTTCGTAGCGATTCCCGCCGGTGCAGCGTTTGTGCATGTTGATTCGCAGTGTCGAGTGCCCGCGCCGCACAGGAATCGACCATCGCCCGCCGATCGCTGCACCGTAGGTCGGTGGACCGTCCCGATCCGGGCTTCCGCCGCCGAACGGCAGCAGCTAACGTCACCTGCCATGCGAGAGTGGCGGAATTGGCAGACGCACAGGTTTTAGGTACCTGCGGGCGCAAGCCCTTCAGGGTTCAAGTCCCTGCTCTCGCACCACTGCCGCCGCCAGTTCGCCACTCGGGCGCCATGGCAACCGGCGCCCGAGCCGCTACGCTGAACGCCCCTAGTTCAGAGACGAAATGACGCACGTCATCGCCCAACCCTGTGTCGGTGTGAAGGACAAGGCCTGCGTCGACGTCTGCCCCGTGGATTGCATCCACGGCGGCGACGCCGACCCGCAGCTCTACATCAACCCCAACGACTGCATCGACTGCACCCTGTGCGTCGAGGCCTGTCCGGTCCAGGCGATCTTCGCCGAAGAGGACGTGCCGCAGGAGTGGAAACACTTCGCGCAGGTCAACCGCGACCACTACGCGAAGAAGTGATCGTCGCCCCGGCATGCGCCGCCGGCGTCGAAGACCGTCGTGTCGACGCCTGATCGCTACAGCCGGCAGCGGCGCTTCACCGGGATCGGACCGGATGGCCAGCGCCGGCTGCAAAACGCCACGGCGCTGGTCGTTGGTTGCGGCGCGCTCGGCACGCATGCAATCGACGCGCTGGCGCGCGCCGGCGTCGGCCGGCTCGTGGTCGTCGATCGCGACGTCGTCGAACTGTCCAACCTGCAGCGTCAGTCGTTGTTCCGGGAAGCGGACGCCGAAGCCGGCACGCCAAAGGCGATCGCAGTCGCCGAGCGCATCCGCGAAGTCAATCGGGAGGTCCACGTCGACGCCCACGTCGCGCAGTGTTCGGCGGCTTGGCTCGCGGGTTTGGGCGTCCGGCCGGACGTCGTGCTCGACGGCGCCGACAACTTCGCGACGCGCTACCTGATCAACGACTGGTGCCGCAACGTCCGCCTGCCGTGGGTATACGCTGGCGCAGTTGCCGGCGAGGCGGCGGCGATGGTCGTGCGCAGCGACGGGCCGTGCCTGCGCTGCGTCTGGCCCGAAACCGAGCAGCCTGCCGACGCCGCGACGTGCGAAACGCGAGGCATCCTCACTGCTGCGATCCAGGCGGTCAGCGGCTTTCAGGTCGCGGAGGCGCTCAAGCTAATGGTCGGCGCGCCGACAACGGCGGGCGTGTTCACCTGCGATGTCTGGCGCGGCGTCTACCAGGTCGTGGGGATCGCGACAGAACCAGCGCCCGATTGCCCGGTGTGCGCCCGCGGCGAACGGCCGGCGCTCGACCGCCAGTCCGTCGGCGCCGTGACCTTGTGCGGCCGCGACGCCGTGCAGGTCGAGCCGCCGCCCGGACGCCTGCTTGACCTCGGACGCTTCGCCACGCGGTTGCGCGACGTCGCCGCCGACGTCGTCGTGACGCCACATCTCGTGCGCTTTCGCGCCGACGGCGCCCGCTTCAGCGTGTTTCCTGGCGGGCGCGCCCTGGTCTTCGGTGTGCAGGACCCACTGCGCGCACAAGCGCTGTACGACCGGTGGATCGGCTCGTGAACGACCCGGCGCGTTATCTCGACCACGCTGCCACGAGCTGGCCCAAGCCGCCAGCGGTGCGCGACGCCGTGCTGCGCTTCATGGACGACGTCGGCGTGAGCGCTGCGCGTGGCGACGGCGCGCGGTGCGCCGCCGCCGCCGCCGAGGTCGACTTCGCCCGCCGCGGCATTGCCAGCATGTGCGGCGTGCCGACCGAGCGCGTGGCCTTCTGCTCCGGCGCGACCGAGGCGCTCAACCTCGCGTTGCGCGCCGTGTTGCGCCCGGGCGACCGCGTGGTGACGACCGCATTCGAACACAATTCGCTGGTCCGCCCGTTGCTCGCCCTGCAACGCGAACGCGGACTCAGCGTGGACGTCGTGCCGCCGACCCCGGACGGCGACCTCGACCCGGCAGCGGTAGCCGAGCGCGTGCAGGGCGCGCCGACGCGGCTGCTCGCCGTTTCGCACGCAAGCAACGTCACCGGCGCCACCTTCGACGTCGCGGCCATGTGCCGGCACGCGCGCGAGCACGGCGCCATGACGCTCGTCGATGCCTGCCAGACCGCCGGCCATGTGCCGATCGCGGTCGGCGCCGACCTGCTGGTCGCCAGCTGCCACAAGGGCTTGCAAGCGCCGCCTGGCCTCGGCTTCCTCGCCTGCGCGCCCGGTGTGCTGCTCGTCCCGCAGAAGCAAGGCGGCACGGGCAGCAGCCGGGCGCGCGCCGAGCATCCCACCGAATGGCCGCAGGCCTTCGAGGCAGGCACACCGAACACGTTGGCGCTGTTCGGGCTGGCGGCGGCGTTGCGCCACCACGGCAAGCGTCCCCACCGCGGCGACGTGGCGAACGCGCGCCTGCGCGCGTTCGAACGCGCAGCGACCGGCCTGCCGGGCGTGCGCTTCCTGCCCGCGCCAGCGCGGCGCCGCCTCGCAGTCACCGCCTTCACGCACGCGCGCTACGACGCCGCGGAACTCGGCGCGATCTTCGCCGGCGCCGGATTCCACGCGCGCACCGGCCACCTGTGCGCGCCGTGGTTGCTGCGCCACTTCGCCGCCGAGGCGGGCGTCGTGCGCATCAGCCTCGGTCACGCCGAGTGCGACGATGCGCTGCCCGAGTTGCTGGCGCTGCTGCGCGAACTCTCGGCCAACTAGCTGTCTGCGCCACGGGTCGCACGCGGGCGACGCGCCCTTCCGATACGCGGACTTCTAACGCGCCATCTTCGCCGCCGCCGGCATCGGCATGGTGGCGGGTTCGAAGAACTCATTGGCTGCAACGGCCGCTCTGAACCACGGATCGCTGGCGCCGATGCCCTCGAGCAGGAAGCGTTGCTCGGGCGGCACGTGCGGCTGGTACATGCCGGCGCCGGCCTGGCTGCCAGCGAGCACGAGGTCGCGAACGAACAGACGTTCGAGGCGCCAGACGGCAAGCGCCGGATGGCTCCCCCATCGCCACAGCCCATCCTCGAGCGCGGCGCGGAATGGCTCGTCGCCGAGACGTCCGACGAGGCGTAGTTGCAATGCCGCGCGCAACGGCTCGTCGGTGACGGCGTCGACCGCGACGGAGCTTCGCCGCGCCACCGCGACCGGGGCCCATGCGGCATCCTCGCCGCCGGCGATGTCGAGCGACTCGCCACCGGCGATGCGCCAAGCGACGGCCAGCGCGACGTGCCGCTCGGCGGTCGCGTCGCCACGCCACCGCGCGGCGGCGCTGACCACCTCAGAAGGCGTCGCTGCGAGCATCTGCGCGACCGCCAAGCGCTCCGGATGTTCGTACCGCGGCGCCACCACGCCGTCGAACCAGGCCCGGAATCGCGACCGCGTGCCGGCGTCGGCCGCCAGCGCCTCCAGCGTGAACGGTTCGGGTCGCTCACCATCGCTCGTCGCGTCTCCAGCCATGGCGGCGCAGCGCCACGCGGCAGCGCGCAGGCCTACGTCCTCCACATCGCCGCCAAAGCGGAGCGCCAACGCACGCTCGCGCACGATTCCGCTGGCACCGGCATGCGCCGCGCGCAGGAGCGTGCCGCGCCACCACAGGGGCTCCCGGCGGTCGCTGCGGACCGGCGGCGTCGCCCGTAGCGTCGCCGCGGCCCCGGCGTACGCCAGCGCCGCTGCGACGCCGACATCGTTCGACGTCGCGCCTTCGAAGCTATGGCTGCGCGGAAAACGCGCCGCCGCGCACGCCGCGACCGCCATGGCGAAGTCGCTCGGGCTGCGCAGGGAGTCGAAGACACCCTGGGCATCGCCGACCAGCCGCGCCGGACCGAGCGCGAGCAGGAAGGCGACGAACGCGCGGTCGCGGGCCGAGCGACCTGCCGCAGCCGACCAACGGAGCAGGTTGGCGTCCTCGGCGACGCCGCCGGCGGCGACAATCGCGGCGGCAAGACGCCAGCGCGCCTCGTCCTTGACCGCCTCGTTCAACAGGCTCCACAACGGCGCCACGGCGCCTGGACCGCTGCTGCGAACTAGGCGCCACAATTCTGTGGGATCCGGCGCCGCCAAGGCGTCTGAGCAGCGGGAACGGAGCGCGCTGTCGCGCGCAGAAGCCAGCCAAGGGCCGCTGCCATCGGCGGCGCCGAGCTGGCACCGGGCAGGTTGAGACAGGACCGCCACGGGACCGATAACCAGGAGCAACGACCCCAGGCGCAAACCGTCGAGGCTTCGACGGCTGCGCGATTTGAAGGGATGCCCTGTCATGGTTGAACGGTCCGAGATCCTCAGCGAAGCAGAAGTCGATTTCCTGCTCTCGGCGGAGGCGCAGGAACAACCGTCGCAGTCGGTCGAAACGCAGAGCGTCACGATGCGCGGCGATCTCGAGCAAATCCAGCTCGCCGATGTCTTCCAGACGCTCGCCATGACGAAGATGGAGGGCGTGCTGCGCATCCGCAACCCCCTCGAGGAACGACAGGCGCACTTCCGCGACGGGTATCTCCGACTTCACATACCCGGCCGCCTGCTCGCGCGCCGGATCGGTCAACGCCTCGTCAGCGGTAACTTCTGCAGTCAGGAGGCGCTGCGCAGCGCGCTGCTGCGGCAGCGCCAGGATCGGCGACCGCTAGGCCTGCTGCTGGTCGAGTCCGGCGTCGTCAGCCAGCAGGTCGTCGACCAGATCGTCGCCGACCAGGTCGCCGAGGACATGTTCGCGCTGTTCACGTGGCGCAGCGGCAGCTTCGAGTTCTGGAAGGGCGAACCACAGGGCGAATTACGCGACCTTCTGGAGGCATGCCCTGAGTACGCGATCAACGGCTTGTTGCTCGAGGTGGCGCGCCGCACCGACGAGTGGGGCGCCATTCTCGCGGCCATCGGCTCGCTCGATGAAGTGCCGCAGCGCGTCGCCGACGCGCCCCAGAACGGCTCGCTCGGCGATCTGCATCTGGAACTGCTGCGTGCGATCGACGGCGCCGGCAGCTATCGCGAGCACGCGGAACGCACGACCACCGGCCTGTTCGAGGCCGCCCGCGCTGCACGCGACCTGATCAGAATGCGCTTGATCGCCAACATCGGTGAACCGGCGATGGTCGCAGCCGCGCAGCGCTACGCCGAGGCCGGCAACGGCCAGCGAGCGCTCATGACGCTGCAGACCTTGCGCGACCGCCAAGGGGATCGTCCGGTCGGCGTCCTACAGAGCATGGCGCTTTGTCTACAGGGCCTCGGCGAGAACAAACTCGCTAGCAATCTATTGCTCGAGGCCGCCCAGCGACATCCCGACAGCGAAACAGCGCTCGCGCTCGCCCGCGACGCTCGCAGGCTTGAGCCGAACGAAGTCGGGTCCCTCAGCTTTCTACGCACCATCCTGATCGCGCACGCACCCGCGGCTTCGCCGGAGCTGGAGCAGTGCACCATCGACCTCCTCGACGCGCTGATCGCCGCAGACAAGCTACCCACCGCTCTCGACATCATCGAAGACGCGCGGCGCACCAACACGATTTGCCCGGCGATCATGCTGCGCGAAGCGCGCGCCCGCCAGAAGTCCCGCGACCTGACCGGCGCGACCACCGTTCTCGAGGAGCTCGCCCGCCTGCACGATGACCGCGGCGAGATCCAGTTGGCCATCGAGGCCTACGACGCGCTGCTACGCCTCGATCGTTCGCGCGGCGACATTGCGAAGATGCTCAGGGCGCGGCGCCGGACCAGGGCTGACCGAGTGTTCCGCGGCGTCAGCATGCTCGCTGCCGCGCTGACCATTGGCGCGTTCTGCTTCGCCGTCTGGAGCCACCGCGCCCATCTCGCCGACATGGCGCGCGCGCGCGAGGAGGTCGCGCAGCACGTTGCCCGGGAAGACCACGCCCGTGCGGCCGCGAGCCTTGCCATGTGGAGCGAGAGGCTTGGACCATGCGACGTGATCGATGACCTGCAAACGCAGGTCAACTATAGCCAGAGCCTGCAGCAGGCGCGGGCCATGCGGCAGAAGCGGGCAGAAGCGACGAAGCGACTTGCTCGCGCCGCTGATGCTTTGGCCGCTGGCGACATCGCCGCTGCGCTGGCGGAGTATCGGTCCATCGCCGCCGATCCGGACATGCGCCAGGAGACCAGCGACGTCGCTGCAACACGGCTCGGTGCGCTGGCCAACGAGATCGAGCAGGCGGCCAGGAGCCTTGCCGGACGCAACCTGCCGGCGGCCCGAAGCCTGCTCGACCGGGCCGACCTGCTGCGTGCCAGCGCGGATCTGGAGGCTGTGTGCCCGCCATACCTCCGCGCCGCGGTGCGCAGCCTCCGCGCGGCGATCGCCGACGCCGCGAACGACGCCGTGATCACGGCCGACCTACAGCAGAGGCTTGCCGCCGCGCTGCAGGCCGGAACGGCCGGCGTCGAGGCGGCGGAACAACTGGCAGGCGAGTACGCGGCCGCGCTCGAGAAGAACGCGGAACAGCGGCGCCTGGACCCGCTCTTCCAACGTGCCGTCGAACGTGAGGCGGCCAACGACTTCCGCTCCGCGCTCGCTCAGTACCGAGAACTCGAGTCGGCCATACAAGGCGACCCAGCCTTGACGGCGCACTTCCGCGAGCGTGTGGCCCGCAACGCTGCGATCGTGCAACAGCTCGACCTGATCGGAGCCGCCACCGCCAACGGCGACCACGGCACTGCTTTGCGGCATCTCGAGGCCCTTCGTCAGACCTACGCTGACGTCACCTTCGACCGGATCGTGCGCCTGCCGTGCCGGATCGACAGCGTGCCGCGCGGCGCCAGGGTGGCTTGCAACGGCAAGGACCTCGGCGAGACGCCTATCCTCATCGAGCGCGTGCCGGGCAGCCCCATGTCCGTCGAGGTCTCCATGCCTGGCTTCGAGCCGTGGCAGGCGACTTTGCAGGGCGACTCGCCGGCGGCAGTCGCCAGCGAGCTGGCGCTGCTGCCACGCGAGCTGTGCAAGCACAACACCGCTATTGAGATGGCGCCAGCATCGGTCGGCGAGGACGTACTGCTTGTCGACCGGGCTGGCGTCGTGACCCGCCTAGGCGCTGGCGGCGTGCTTCGGTGGCAGTTCCGCTCCAACGATCTCTCCGGCGTCTTGACCGTGCCGCTTCTGTCGCAGGCCGTTGTGGTCGTCGGTTCCGTCGATGGTGAACTCCGCGCGCTCGACGCGCGGACGGGAACTTTGTCTTGGTCCGTGCCGGGCTGCCCGACGGAGATCGAGCCGAAGGAACATGGCGATGGCTTCGCCGTGGCAACGACCTTGAGCCAGCTCGTGTTCGTCGGTCGCGACGGCGGCGACGTCACGCGCCTCGCGCTACCCTCGCCGGCCATCGCCTGGGGGAAGCTGGACGACGGCGGGCTCGTCGTGGTCGCTCGTGACGGCGGCGTATACCGACTGGATGCGGCACGGCGACTGACACTGCTCGGTTCGCTCGGACTTGCGTCGGCCATCCAAGCGATGTGTGACGGCGACGCCGTGTACGCCAACGACGACGACGGCACCCTGGTCGCCTTTGGCGTCGACGATGGCGAGCGCTGGCGCATGGAACTCGCCGACGAACCGCTCGGCACGCCAACAGTCCGGGGCGACGATCTCTGGCAGACACTCCGGTCAGGCATCGTTCAGGGCAATGGTCTGCGGCGTCCAACGATGCGCAAACTGCCGACGTCGCAGAGCGAACCGACCGGACCGCTGTGCGTCCTTGGCAATCGCTTGGTCGTGCCATCGACACATGGCCCGGAGGTCCGCGACGCGGCCACCGGCGCCGTGCTCTACCGCCTTGCAGCGAGCAAGCGCGGCCGGGCGATGGCGTCGGCGGGCGCCGTCTGGGTCATCGAGCCCGACCACGTGATCCGCGTGTTCGGGGACTTGCGCTAAGCCGTAGCGCCGGAGAACGGACGGAGCTGGCGGAAACCCGCCGATACGCATGCCTGGCGGACGCAACGCGGCTCCTGCCCCACGAAGGCTGGTTCGCCGATGTGCCCATGCCAAGGGCCGAGCAGCCCGGCATGGACTCGCCGTACTGCCGCCGCCTAGCCCGGGGCCCGGATCTGCTCGGCCGTTGCCGACACTAGTCGCCAAGCCGCCTCTTCGCCGCGCGTACCCACCACGGACCCTCCTGACCGGGACTTGCGCTACCATTCGGCTCAAGTTGTAGTCTTCGGCACGACGATTGCTTGGGAGCATGCGACACTCACCTGTGTTCGTGCCTGAGCCGACACTCATGCGTATCTGCCGATCCCTCGCTGCAATCGCCGTGCTAGCTATCGCTGGCTGCGGTCGGGGTGACGGCACGAAGTTGCCGGCGCCGAGCAACCCACCGCCGCCGATCAACCCGCCCGATCCAGGCACGACGACTGGTGGCGGCACGACGAACCCAGGCGGTGGCAGCAACCAAAACCCAGGCGGTGGCAATACCGGCGGCGGTGGCAATACCGGCGGCGGTGGCAATACCGGCGGCGGTGGCAATACCGGCGGCGGCGGCACGGGCCCTAACCCGGGTGGCGGCGGTGCCGGGCAGCCCGTTCCAGAGCCGAGCACGCTGCTGCTCGTCGGTAGCGGCCTCACTGGACTCGCGATCCTGCGTCGCCGCCGCAGCCGCCAGACGACGGCCTGACGCGCCGATCGCGCGCGCCGGAGCCGGCTCGTAGCATGAGCCTGCGGCATGGCGCCTGAACCCAACCCACAGCGAGCCCTGCGGTCGCGCGTCGGCGTCGATGGTCGCGATGTGCCAGTGGTCGATTACCTCGCGCAGCGGTTCCGTTATCAGACCGTCTCGCAGTGGCGCGACGAGATCGCCGCGCGAAGGGTGCTCGTCGGCGATGACATCGCTGCGACGACAACCCGGCTGCGCCCCGGAGACACCGTCACGTGGCTGCGGCAGGTGGTCGAGCCCTGGGTCGACGACCGCATCGATGTGTTGCACGAAGACGCCGACCTGCTGGTAGTGCACAAGCCCGCCCATCTGCCGATGCACGCCGATGGCCCGTTCGTGAACTCGACGCTCGTGCAGTTGTTGCGCGACCGCCGGCGCGAGCCCGGGCTCGGACTAGTTCACCGCCTCGACCGCGAGACCAGCGGCGTCGCCGTGCTTGCGCGCACGCCGGCGGCGCGCAAGGCCATGCAGGCGATGTTCGAAGCCGGCGCCGTCGCCAAGCGCTACGTCGCGGTCGTTCATGGCGCGGCGCCGGACGCCTGGCTGATCGACGCGCCCATCGGCCGTGCCGCGGGCAGCGAGGTGACGCTGCGGCGCACGTGCGGCGCCGATGCCGAGGCGCCGAAGTCGGCGGCGACACGGTGCCGACGACTCACTGCGGGCGGCGGCCGCAGCTTGGTGCAGTGCTGGCCGCAGACGGGTCGGACCCACCAGATCCGCGTCCACCTCGCGCACAGCGGCCACCCGATTGTCGGCGACAAGATCTACGGCCAGCCAGACGCCGTCTATCTCGCCTTCGTCGCAGCGGTGAAGGCGAGCGGCGATCCACGTACGGCTTCCGGCTGCCAACCCCACCGCCATCTGCTGCACGCCGACGAGCTGGCGTTCCGACATCCGACCACCGGCCGGGACGAGGCTTTCCGTTGCCCCGCGCCCGACGAATTCGCCAAGTGGCTCGCGGATGCGCCGCCCGCCCGTTGACGCGTGGACAAGGCGCGACCGGCGCGCGAAGCTGCCAATGTGAAGCCGCACGCCTTGTTGTTCGCGCTGCTAGCCGCCTGCGCGGCAGCGCCATCGGCGCCGCCGACGTCACCTGCCGCCGCTGCGTTGCTCGCTGCGCCGGCCGAGCGCTGGGCCGACGCGATCCTGGCCTCGCTGCCGATCTCGGCGGCTGACACGGCGGACCTAGCCAAGGCGCTGTTGGCCGCGCCGACCGCGCCGGGAGCGCCGGCGGCGATCGCTGTGCTCGGCGCATCGGCGTATGCCGGCGGTGACGCCGCCCTGGTCCAACTGGTCGCCGATCGCGGCGCCCTGGCCACCGACGCCGCGCTGGCCTTGAGCGACCGTCGTGCAGCCTTGGCGTACGATGTGCTCGCCGCGGCGATGGATGACCGCGCCGCCGATCCGGCGCTGCGCACGGCGGCCGCCTGCGCGTTGGTCCGCCTCGGTCACGCCCGGGCGGCGCAGCCACTGCTGCGCGGTGTCCTGCTCGCGGGCACGCCGAAGGGCGAGGCGCTCGGTCGGCAACTCGGCCTGCCCGTCCGCCCGCGCTGGGCGCTCGAGCGTTACTTTGTCCAGCGGCTCGTGCTGCGCGAGAACGACCCCGAGTTCGCCTACGCGCTCGATGCCGACGTCAGTTGGCCCGAGCTCGAACGCCTCGCTGACCGCCTTGATGCCTGGCTAGCCGACCGCGCCGCGCGCTAAAGCGCGCGTCACCTCGGACGCTGGCAACCCGCGGTTCAGCAAGGCGCGCAGTTCAGGGAAACATCTGCACGACGGTCTGCAGCGCGACGTCGCGCACGGCGCAGTTGCGCACCAGCACGCGCCCCTTCAACGGCATGCCGCCGCGCCAGCACTCGACCTGCAATTCAACGTCGCCTGCAGGCTCCACGCCGCCAAGATCGTTGAGCACGCGGATCTCGTGGTAGCCGAGTTCGAACAGCCGGTTCTCGACCGCCGTCAGAATGCGCGCGGCGCTCGACTCAGTGGGGAACTTGCCCGAAGGCGTCGGCGCTACCGGCGCTGGGATCTGCACGACCGCGTTCTGCACGTTGGCGGTGACCTCGCGCAGGTCCAGGAGGTCGCTGTGCAGACGCTCCAACTGGCTCTCGACCCGATCGGTGCGGATGCGGTCGACGGACGTGCCGAGCAGTTGCATCCGGTCGTCGATCTGGCGCAGCCGGTCGTCGATGCTGCGCAGGCTGGCGAGCTTCTCCAAGTGGCCCTCGAAGCGCGCGACGCGGACATGCAGCAGCACGTAGCCGACGACCAAGGCGGCGAAGAGCAGGGCGAAATGCAGCTCGTTCATCGGCGGCGGACTCTAGCGCGCCGGCGCGGCCGCGGCGACCGTCAGGCGGCCAAACGCGACGCCGCGCGGCGCGTCCACCACCAGTAGTACGGCAGGCCGGCGGCGATGATGGCGAGTCCCTTCAGCGCGTTCTTGCGCCCGGCTTCGTCCTGCAGCGTCGCCAGCACGAAGGCGACGCTGACCAGGATGAACAATGCCGGCGTGAACGGGTACCCGGTGCACCGGTACGGTCGCTCGGCGTGCGGCCGCGACCGCCGCAGGCGGTACACCGCGGCGACCGTCATGGCGTAGAACAGGAACGCCGCGAAGACGACAAACTCGGTGACATCGCCGAAGGTGCGCAGGAACAGCACCAGCAGCACGCCGGCGACCGCCTGCACCCAGATCGCCGTCGTCGGCGTGCCCCACCGCGGACTGACGCGCTCGAGCGCCCGAGGCACCAGCCCGTCCTTGCCCATGGCGTAGAACGCGCGCGGCGACGACAGCATGTTCGGGTTGGCGGCGCCGAAGATCGAGATGGCGATGAACACCGTCAAGTAGGCGGCGACCGCCGGCGAGAAGACGCGCGCGACGGTCAGCGTCGCGACGTGCGTCGACGGCGTGCCCTTGGGCATCGCCTGCATCTCCTCGAACGGCACGACGCGTAGGTAGACGACGTTTACGAACAGGTAGACGGCGATCAGGATCACCATGCCGCCGATCAGGCCGAGCGGCAGGTTGCGCTCGGGGCGCTTGAGCTCGGCGGCGTTGAACGGCATCTGGTACCAGCCTTCGTAGGCCCAGAAGATGCCCATGAACGCGGCCACGAGACCGGCCGACGTCAGCGACGTCGCCGCGTGCGCCGCCGGCGCCGCGGTCGCCGGGACCACGCCTTCGAGCGCGAGGCCGCCGCCGACGATGATCAGGCCGAGCGCGCCGACCTTGGCGAAGGTCGACAGGTTCTGCACCAGCGCGCCGAGCGCCACGCCGAAGTGGTTGACGACCGCCAGCACGAGGATCATCGCCACCGGCACGATCCGCAGCCAGAACGGCGCCTGCTCCTCGGCGGCCATGTCGACGCCGAACGCCGGCAGCAGGTTCTCGGCGAAACCGAGCGACAGCGCGGCGATGGTGCCGGCGTTGATCACCCAGAAGAACGTCCAGCCGTAGAGGAAGCCGACGCCGCGCCCCCAGCCCTCGCGCAAGAAGGAGTACTGGCCGCCGGCCTCCGGCAGCATCGCGCCGAGCTCGGCGTAGGCGAACGCGCCGAACAGGCAGACGAGGCCGAGACCGACCCACAGCGCGTGGATCCACGCCTCGGAGGGCAGCGCCTGCGCCACCGCCAGCGGCTTGAGGAAGATGCCCGAGCCGATGACCGCGCCGACGGTGATCGAGATCGCCGAGGTCAGCCCCAGGCGCCGCTGCAATTGACCGGACTGCATGCTAGTCCAACGCTACGCTGCCGCGCGGTCGCACGGGAGCGAAAGACCGACGACCTGCCCCCGATGCGACTCCGCGCCCGGATCTTCGTCGTCCTCGCACTGCTTGGTTGGTTCCTCGCCATGCCGGCCGGCGACCAGCCCGCCGATCGCGCCTATCTGACGCAACTGCGCGTGCGCGAGTGGCTGCTCGGCCCGGACTCGCCGCTGGCCCGCTGGCAGCGCGACGGCGCCGTCCCGCCGCTCGCCGCCGAGACCGTGCCGCCGCCGCCGGACGATGCGCAGGTCGCCGCCGCCTACGAACGGATCACCGCCGAATGGGCCGCCGCCCAGACGGCCGACGGCACGCCGACGCGCGTCGACCGGGCGCTGCCGGCGGTGCCGCTGCGCGTGCGCGTCGGCGAGCGCGGCCTGCAGGCCGACGCGCCGCTGCCTGACGGCAGCGGCGCGAGGCTGCTGCTGCCGTTCGCCAGCCGCTGGAGCCTGCTGCCGGCGGTCGTGGCGATCGCCGTCGCCGTGGTTCTGCAGCGCGTGCTGCTGGCCCTGGCGCTCGCGTGCGTCGCCGGCGGCGTCGCCTACGCCGCGGCGGTCCTGCCCGGCCAGCCGTTCGCCGCCGCGGCCAGTTTCGGCTGGCAGACGCCGCTCGCGACGACGCAGGCCGTCGTCGCCGGCGCTTGGCACTTCGTCGCCGACGCCTTCTGGCGCCGTTCGGTCTGCGAGGACTTCTACCTGCGGATCACGGTCTTCGTCGTCTTCCTGTTCATGACGGTCGGCCTGATCACGCGCAACGGCGGTGTGCACGGCTTCGTCGCCCGGCTGCAGCGCCGCGTCCGCGGCCCGGTCAGCGCGCAGCTGGCGACCTTCGCCGCCGGCGTCGCGGTGTTCTTCGACGACTACACCAACTGCCTGCTGGTCGGCTCGTCGATGCGGCCGCTGTGCGACGCGTCGCGGGTCTCGCGCGAGAAGCTCGCGTACGTGGTCGACTCGACCGCGGCGCCGATCGCCGGCGTGTCGGTGTTCTCGACCTGGGTGACGTACGAGATGTCGCAGTACCGCGCGCCGCTCGCGCTGGTGACGCGCGCCGACGGCATGCCCTACGTGCCGGGCGACGCTTTCGAGGTCTTCCTCGCCACGCTGCCGTTCCGCTGCTACTGCTGGTTCGCGCTGGCGCTGGTCGCGATGACGATCCTCATGCGCCGCGACTTCGGGCCGATGCTCACCGCCGAACGTCGGGCGCGCCGCGGCGAAACTACTTCGCACGAGGGCGACGAACCGCCGCTCCCCGTCCATCCGCGCGCGCGGGCGCGCAACGCCGTCGTGCCGCTGCTCGTGCTCGTCGTCGGCACGGTCGGCGCGATGATCGCGATCGGCTGGTCGGCGGCGGCGAAGCTGCCCGCGTCGGCGGACCTGGGTGAACGCGTGCGCACGGTGCTGGCCAACAGCCGCAGCGACTGGGCGCTGCTCGGCGCGGCGGCGTCGGCGTGGCTGGTGGCGCTGGCGATGACCGGCGCGCAGCGGCTGTTGACCGTGCGCGAGACGCTGGCGACCTGCCTCGCGGCGATGCGACCGCTTGGCGCCGCGTTCGGCATCCTGTTCCTGGCCTGGAGCCTTGGCCACCTCTGCAAGGACCTGGGCACCAGCTTCTTCCTGACCACGGCGATCCGCGACGCGCTGTCGCCGTGGGCGCTGCCAACGACGCTGTTCCTGGTCGCCGCCGGCGTCGCCTTCGCCACCGGCACGAGCTTCGGCACGATGGCGATCCTCCTGCCCAACGTGGTCGTGCTCGCCCACCAGACCGGCGCCAACGCTGCGTTCACCGGCGACCCGGCCGCCGGCGGCCCGGCGCTGATGCTGCTGTGCATCGGCGCCGTGCTCGAGGGCGCGATCTTCGGCGACCACTGTTCACCGATCAGCGACACGACGGTGCTCAGCTCGATCGGCTCTCGCTGCAGCCTGCTGGCTCATGTCGGCACGCAGTTGCCGTACGCGCTGCTGGCGTTCACAGTGACCGTCCTCTGTGGCTATCTGCCGCTGGCGTGGTTCGGTCCGCAGATCTGGCCACTGTGCCTGCTCAGCGGCGTCGTGGCGATGGCGCTGTTCCTGCGGCTCGGCGGCCGCGATCCCGCGACGACCTGACGGTCAGCGCAGCGCCTTCGTCAGCGACTCGAACCTGGCGCCGGCGCCACCGCGGGCTGCCGCGACCAGTTGCCAGGCGCGCGTAAGCGCAGGATCGCCGTCACGCATCGCGGCCAGTCCCAACTCGACGGCCTCGGCGCCGGTCACGTTATCCGGGTCGCAGTCGGCATAGCGCGCGCGCGGGAACGACGAACCATCGTCACGTCGGACCTGTAGCGTGACCGACTCGGCGTCCGCGGCGACGCAGACGCCGCGGAACTCGGTCTCGGCGAGCCAAACCACGACCAACCGTCCGCGCGCCATCGGCCGTGGCGCGGGAACGACGGCGTCGGCCTGCAACTGCACGTTGAGCATCGGCGCAACCGCCGCGGCGACGGTCGGATGCAACAGGTCGAGCGCCGTGCAGCCAGCGAACGAAGGCCCCCGCAACGGCGCGAGCACGCGCACGGCCGCCGCCGCCCGCCCCGCCGCGAGCAACGCTCCCGCGCGCCCAAGACGTTCGGCGACCGCTTGACTTGCCAGCAAGACCGCCGCTTCACAGGCCGCCCGCTGTGCGGGCGACAGCGGCAATCCGGACAGGTGACGCCACGCCGCCGCACACGCAGCGAACTCGCCGCGAGCGGCATGCAGCGTCAGTGCTGCAGACAGCGCCGCGAAGCGATCCGCATCGAGCCCCGCATCGGCTGGCATCGACGCGTCCGTCACCGGCTGCGCCGCGGACGGCTGCGACTCTGCCACCGAAGCCACGGGGGCCGCGTCGGCCGCCGTGACCTGCGCCGCGCCGCCGTCCATGAAGCCGCGACCGGCGAGCCACGCGACGACCAGCAGCGCGCAAACGCCGACCATCCGGCGTCCACGCCGCCTACCGCCCTTGGCCTTCGCTTGTTCGCCCGACATGGCCAGCATCATTGCGTCGTTTGGTGGCCGCCGCCAGCCTTGGCTCAGCGCAGGAGAGCGAGCGTCTTGCGCAGCAGCCGCAGCACGCTCTCTTCCTGTGTCGCGGCGCGCAACTCGTCCGGCGTGAACCAGCGCAGGTCGTTCGACTCCTCACTGATCAGCAGTTCCTGTCCCGGTTCAGCCTGCAGCCAGAAACGCACGTCCCAGTGCAGATGCTCGGGCTCGCTGCCGCGCGCCGGGATGACGTGCACGTCGAGGTCGAGCGGCACGAGCGTGTCCGTCCAGCGGCGCAGCACGAAGCGCTGCATGCCAGACTCCTCCTGCGCCTCGCGTAACGCCGCGCGCTCGACGTGCTCCTCACCGTCGACGTGGCCGCCAAGCTGCAGCCAACGGCCGAGCTTGCGATGGTGCGTGAGCAGCGCGCGTCCGCCAGCGGCATCGATGATCCAGGCCGACGCGGTGACGTGGCCGGGCGGACACGTGCGCAGCAGGACGTCGGCGCGCGAACTGACGAACGCGGCGAAGCGAGCCGCGAGCGCCGACTCGGCGGGCCAGGACACGGCATACCGCGCGAGCAGTTCGGTCAGCGGTCGGAGGTCCATGGCGGCAGCATGGCGCGCAACGCGCCTTCGTCGATCTTGCCGTTGGGATTGTGCGGCAATGCCGCCAGCACGCGCACCACGGCCGGCTGCATGTACGACGGCAGACGCGCCCGGCAGCGCCGGCGAACCTGCTCCACGATCCCGGCATCCGCAGGATCGCCGGCAACGCACAGCACGATGCGATGGCCGTCGGCGCCGGCGTCGTCGCCGAACACTGCTACCTCACCGACGCCGGCCATGCCGGCGACTGCCGCCGCCACCTCGTCCGGCGAGATGCGATGACCAGCGACCTTGAGCAGGCGATCCCGGCGCGCGACGAAGTAGAGCCGGCCGTCGGCGTCACGCCGAACGATGTCCCCAGAGAACACTACCGGCGCGCCGCCACCCCTCGGATCGGGGCGGAAGCGTTCGGCCTGCGCTTCGGGGCGGCGCCAGTACCCCAGCGCCACCAACGCGCCGGCGTGCACGAGTTCGCCCGTCGCCTCGCCCAAGAGCGGCGCGCCGGTCGCCGGATCGACGACCAGCAGTTCGACGCCGGGGATCGCGCGCCCGAACGACGTCGGATGCGCGTCGTACTCCGCCGGCGGCAAGACGGCGCTGCGGAACGCCTCGGTGAGCCCGTACATGGCGAAAACCTGCACGTGCGGCCACGCCGCCCGCACCGCCGCGCCGTCGGCAGGCCGCAGCGACGCGCCGCTGTTGGTCATCCGCCGCAGCGACCGGCCATCGTCCTGCGTCAGCGCGCCGGCAACGAAACCTACGGCGATCTCGTGCCACAGCGATGGCACGCCGGCGAGCGTCGTCGGCCGATGCGCCCGCAGCAGCGTCGCCAGTTCGCCGACACCGAGGTGGTCGGCGGCGACCACGCCGGCGCCGACGTGCAACGCGCCCAGCAACTGGTTGAGGCCGTAGTCGAAACTGAACGGCAGCAGCGCCAGCACGACGTCGTCCGCGGCGAGCCCGAGGTAGCCGCTGACGATCGCAGCGCCGAGCGCAAGGTTGCGGTGCGATTGCACGATGCCTTTGGCGAGGCCCGTGCTGCCGCTGGTGTAGAGCAGGATGGCCGGCGAGTTCGTCGCGAGCGCAGCCAGCGGCGCGTCCGCTCTTGGCGCCGGTTCGCTCGCCAACGGCAGCGGCGCGTCACCGACGCGCAGCACGCGCTGGCCAGCAAGCGTCGCGACCGGCTCGGCCAACGCCAGCAGGCGCAACGCCGAGGCCACCACCGCGAACGGGCCGCAGTCGGCGAGGATGTGCGCGACCTGCTGGTCCTTCAGCCGGCCGTGCACCGGCACGGCGACGCCGCCGGCGCTCGCCGCAGCCAGGATCCACACGGCCTCGTCGACGGAGCGGTTGACGAACACGGCGACGCGATCGCCCGGCCGCAACCCGATCGCGCGCAGGCCGGCGGCGGCGGCCTCGACGCGGGCCAGGAATTGCCGGCCGGACACCGCTTCGGCGCCGCAGCGCAGGAACTCCGCGTCCGGCCGGCGGACCGCGCCGCGGCGGACGAGCGCCAGGAGGTCGGTTTCGGCAGCAATCATCGGCAAAGCGAACAGGCCGGCCTCCGCAGAGCGGAAGCCGGCCTGTCGAGCGCGTCTCTGGTATCCCGGACGGGATTCGAACCCGTGTTACTAGAATGAAAATCTAGGGTCCTAGGCCGGACTAGACGACCGGGACGTGAACGCGGGCGGCGAGTGTAGGTCGGCGGCGCGGCGATGCAAGCGCGCGCGCGGCGCCGAACTCCGCGCTGCAGCGCGCAGCAGTGCGCCGTCGGCGCTCTCATCGGTCGCGCAACTGCGGCTCCACCGCGACCGCACATTCCAGCGACGCCCCACGACACCGCCGAAGCGACGGCGCGCTGGCGATCAGCCGAGACTCTTCCATTCCTTGATGCTCGGCAGTTCCTGCAGCGACGCGAGCCCGAAGCGTTCGAGGAACTGCTGCGTCGTGCCGTACTGTAGCGGTCGCCCGGGCACGTCGGCGCGCCCGGTGACCTTGACCAACTTGTGATGCAGGAGCGTGCGCAGCATCGGGCCGGCCTTCACGCCGCGGATCGCCTCGATCTCGCCGCGCATCACCGGCTGGCGGTAGGCGATCACCGCGAGCGTTTCGAGCGCCGCCGGCGACAGCCGTTCCATCTTCTTCACGCCGCGCAGACGCTGCAGGTACGCGAACGTCTCGCTACCCGACATCCACTTGACGGTGTCGCCGGTGCGCGCGAGTTCGACCGGCAGGCCGAGCTGATGCATCTTCTCGCGCAGCACGTCGAGCGCTTCCTCGACGAGTTTCTGCGTGGTGTTGCACGCCTGCGCGAGGCGGAACAGCGATAGGCCTTCGCGCGACGTCAGCATCAGCACGTAGACCATGCGCGCGACAGCCTGAGCGTCAGCGAGTTCTGGCACGGGCGGCAGGGCTTCGTCGTCGCCGCCGAGGTCTTCCTCGATCGCGACGGTGTCCTCCTCGCGCGCGACCGCGGCTGCGGCCACTTCGGCGTCAACGCCCTCGGCGGCAGGCGCCGGCCCGCCGGCTTCTGGCGCGTCGATCTCGATCGGCGCCATTGCGGGCGCCGCGGCGTCGATGGCCATGCGATCGCGCACGACGAGAGCGTCGGCGACGTTGCCACGTCCATGGCGAACCAACTCCTCCGGGCCCTTGCCTACGCCCGCCTGACCGCGGTCGTCGGAAGAAGGCGTCGGCGTGGTGTCGGCGGGGACCTCACGCGTGATGTCTTCCATGCTGGCGACGTGTTCTACCGGCCCCGCATCCGCTTGTCATCCCCTCACTTGCGGTCACCTGCTGGCCGGCCTTCGAGTTGGCCGCGCCAGCGCAGCGTATAGGCGCTGGTCTCCAGCGGGCTGATCGGGGTCGTTGCGAGGCCAGCGTCGATCTCGTCAGCGACCGCGGCGAATGGCACCTCGCGACCTGGCATGCGATCGAGGCAGTAGACGACGAACCAGCGCTTGCCCTCGCCCCAACTCGCCTCGAACGGCTCGCTGACCTCGCCGCGCCGCAGTTCGAATGCCGCCGTGGCAACGGGGTGCTGGAAACCGCGGGCGAACGGCGGCAGCAGCCCGCCGTCCCGCCGCGACGGGTCCTCGGAGTGCTTGCTGGCCAGAGTGACGAAGTCGGCGCCGGCGCGGACCTTGGTCGCCACCTCGCGGCAGAACGCCGGGTCGGCGTGCACCAGGAACCGCACCTGGGCGCGATCCTCGCGCAGGGCGAGGTAACGCAGCACATAGCCCTGGTAGAGCCGCTGGGCGCTGCGCAGCCGCAGAGCCGCCCGCCAGTCTGCCTCCTCGAGGCCGAAGGCTCGCCAGAGGTAGGAGGCGAAGTCCATCTGGCCGGCGAGCTCGTCGGCGACCTGCTTGCGCAGCGCCGCCTCCTCGTCCCTGGCCAGCTCGTCGACGCGGGCGACTGGCACCCGGATACCGTGTTCCTGCGCATGACGCGCGACCAGGACGTCGAACACCAGCAGGTCGACGGCCGACAGAGCGACCTTGGGATTGGCGGTCAGCAGCCGCGCGAAGGCGTGGCTTTGCCGGATGGTGACGTCGCCAACCTCGGCCAGCGCCGCATCCGGGGCGGTCGCTTCTGGCAGCAGGAGCTCCGGGCCGAGCCCCGGGTCGGCCTTCGGCGACCGAACCGGCAGCAGCCGTGGCGCCGGCCCGGCGGGCAACTCCGGCGTGGCCGCCGCCGGCGGCGCCGTGGCCGCGACGGGAACCGCCCGCGGACCGCTGGCGCAACCGGCGAACGCCCCCGCCGCGAGGCCGATCAGAAGGCCTTGAAGGTGCGCAGCCACTTGGTGTTCTGGCAGAGGAAGCACTTGGCGCGGACGATCCGACCCTGGGAACCGATCTCCGGCAGACTGCCTTCGCCGTTGCAGCTGATGCACGGCGACACCGTGGCGAAGGTCACCGTCAGCTGGCCGCCGAACTCAGCGTAGTAGGCGCGCAACCAGCCGACGCGGTCGACGCGCTCGGCTTGCCGCCACCAGTCCTCGTCGGTCAGCTCCCGCTGCTCGGCGCCCTGCGACTGCGCCGCCTGCCGCCGTTCCTGCGCCTGACGCAGCAGCTTCTGCAACCGGTCGAGCTGCGGGTTGCTGCCCGCAGCGTTTGCGCCGGCGTCGGCCTTCTGCGCGGCGTTGGCCTTGCCCTGCTGCGTGTCCTTGAGGATCGCCGGCTCGCCGAGCGTCCACGAACCAAGGCCGTAACTGAACGCCTCCGGCCGCTTGCCGAGCGCGTTGTCCTTGCGGCCCGCCCACAGCGCCTTCACTTCGGCGGCGTCGAGCTTCAGTACCGAACTAACGCGCGCGAGGATGTCGTCGGTCATCTTGCCGGTGGCGTAGTCGCGCGCCGCCTGCAGCGTCAGACCGGCGTCGCCGCAGGCCTTGTCGGCGATCACGCGAATCGACTCGCGCCAGCGCTCGGCTACCTGACCGGTCAGGTAGCGCGTGCGGGCCTCGCCGAAGCGCCGCTTCTCGGCCTCGAACTCGGCCTTGAGCTTGGTCTGCGGGTAGTCCTTCTCGAACTGCGCGATCAACATGCCGCCCTTGTCGAAGTCGGCGAGGCCGCCGCGACTGCGCGCCGCCTGGATGGCCTCCATCACCTTGAGCTCCTTCGCGGCCTCCTTGAAACGCTGCAGCTTGCCCGCCATCGCGTCGATCTGCGGCGGGTTCTTGCTGTTGCCGGCGGCGCGCGCCTTCTCGACGTGCTCGAGCGCGCGGTCGTAGTCGCGCACCTTCATCAGTTGCTCGGCAACCAGCAGGTTCTTGTCGGCATCGCCGCCCGGATTCATCTGCGTGACGAGATCGGAGTAGTACTCCTCGCGCGTCATCACCTGCGTCACCGGCGCGTCGACCTTGCGCACGCCAACGATATCGCGGCGCTTGATCACGCTCGGCACGCCCTTCTGCTGCACTACGATCGTGTCGCTGCCCTGCTCAACAATGCGGCCCAGCGCCGTGCGCCGGGTCCCGCCAATCTCGTAGGTCACCTCGTCGGCGCGGACGGTGATCTCCTCCTGCGCGTCGCCGGCGAGGTCGAAGCGCTTCTTCCACGCCGTCGCGCTAGCCGGCGTCAGGTGGTCCCACCGAAGGTCGAGAACGCCGCCGTTGTCGAGGCGGCGCACGCGCATGCCTTCGCCGGTGACGCTGCCGGGCTCGACCTCGGCAAGCAGCACGCGGCCGTCGGCGAGCTGCACCGACTGGGCGCGGGCGACGCCGGCGACGGCGAACGCGAGCAGGAGGAACGCGAGCTGGATACGCATCATGGCCATCACCTGTCCGTATTCTCCGCAGCGCCGCCGCGGGAGGTCAACACCCGGTCACGCAGCGGCGCCTGCCGCGGCACGACCCTGAGGAACTCCGACACCACTTCGTCGCCGCCGTCGAACCACTTGGCTTCGATGCGCAGCAACCACACCGTCGGCCGGTCCTCGTCGGCGACGGCGCGCACCGACCACAGTAGACCGGGGAACCCAGGCCACGGCTGGTCGACGAGCGGCTTGAACTCCAGGTCGACCGGCGACGAACCTCCGTCGCGCAGCGCGACGCACTCCTCCTGCGCGCGATGGACGACGTGCTCGACGAGCGCCGTCGTCTCGAGCCGCGCGTCGGCAGTGCGCCGCTGGCCGATGCTGCTGGCCATCGCCGCGAGCAGCGACGTCACGCCGAACAGCAGGATGCCGAGCGCCGCCAGCATCTCGGCGAGCGTGAAGCCGGCTTCGGTGCGTCGTGGATCAGCCATTCCAGTCGTCCTTCGCGTGCAGCACGGGCACGACGAACTCGACGGCGCGGCCAACGTGCACGCGCGCGCCGCTCGCATGCTCCTTCGCCGCCGTGCCGCGCAGGCCGCGGCGCAGGCCGCGCAGTTCGTCGCCGCTGCGCTCGGCGTAGGCCATCCACTCGCTGCGGACCTTGATCCAGCCGCCGCCGGGCGGGCCGGGGAAGCGGTCGCCGTCGTAGAGCCGCAGGCTCGTGTCGTCGTTGGCGAGATCGGCGGCCAGCAGCCCTTCCGGCGCGTACTCGGCGGGCTGCGCGACCACGAGGCGGACCAGGATCGCGTGCGGGTGCACATCGTCGCGCGGGTCGTTGGCGCTGGCGGCGCCGCGATCGAACGGGAACTCGCCACCCGCAGCCGCGTCGACGAGCCACCCGCCGCGGGCGCTGTCCCAGCAGCGCAGGGCGACGCCGCCGCCAGCGGTCGTGCCATCGTCGCGGCCCCACTTTTGCGTCTGCTGCGACCACAGCAGGAACTCGACGTGCAGCAGGTCGCCGACCAGCGGCTGCGTCAGCGTCCACGCGGCGAGCGCTGGCAGCTCGGGCGAACCCGGCAGCGGCACGTCGAACGGATCGACGAAGCGATCAGGGCCGACCGGCACAACCTGACCGGGCAACAGCCATGCCGCGCGCAGTTCGAGCAGCGCTTCGTCGCTGCCCTCCTGGCGCCAGGGCAGCAGCATCAGGTTGCCGAGCCCGCGCAACGGCACGCCCTGGCGGGCGGTGGCGATCGCCTTCTCCAGTTCCGCGCCGGCGAGCGTCGGCTGCTCGCGCAGCAGTTCGGCGGCGATCTTGGCGTCGAGCAGCGGCAGCTCGCGATCCGGCGGCAGACGTACGGCGCCGCGCAGGACCTGGATGCGCGACGCGCCGCGCTCGGCCCGCGGCGGCAGGCCAAGCGGTAGTTCCTGCACGACGAGCCGGTCGGTCACCCGCGGCGACTCGCGGCCGGTCGGCGCGCCGCGCAGCAGCGCGAGCTCCTGCGTGACGCGGCGCTGCGCCGTGCTGGCGCGGTCGGCGAGCGCCTGGCCGAGCTCGCCCTCGCCGAACAGGCGCAAGCCGCCGTCGACGATTTGCGCCAGCATCAGCAGGAAGCCGGTGAGGATGCCCATGACGACGAGCAGCTCGATCAGCGTGAAGCCGTCGCTGCGTCGAGAGGCGCGCGGGAGCGGGCTCATCGGGCGGTGATCTCCTCGCCGAGGACGCGGCCCTGGCCTTCGTACTCGACGCGCACGTCCTCGACCTTCGCCGTGGTCTTCCAGCCGTGCGACCGGTAGGTCACGAGGTCGACGCAGCCAGGTTGGTAGCGCGTGAAGAACCGCAACTCGAGCAGCGCGCCATGGTGCATCAACCGGTGCGGCGGCGCGTCAGCGCTGCCGCCGCGCAGCTCCCACAGGCCGGCCGCCGGCAGCGGCACGCTGTCCCACGCCAGCTTGCCATCGACGCGCGCGCGGCACAGCAGCTCGACGCGGGCGTCCTGCGTCTCCTGTCGCCAGCGCAGCGTCTTGAAGAAGCCGGGCGCCTCGTTGACCGACAGCTGGAAGTACGCCAGCTCCGGGTCGTCGCTGCGCTCCACGAATCGATCCCAGTACCGGATCGGGAACCACACCAGCGCCTGCCCCGCCGCAGCGGTCGCCGGCGTGGTGCCGTAGCGGCCGCGGAACAGGCCACGCGGCTGGCCGCCGCCAGGCTCGTCCTCGCCCGGGTAGTGGCGAGGCATTTCGAGCGCCGCCTGGTCGCCGTTGCGGCGCACCCAGGTGTAGTGCAGCAGCTCCGTGCCGAGCAGCGCCGTGCCGTAGCGTGGCGGCATGGCGCCGAGGTCCTGCAGCGGGATCTGCGCGTCGCGCAGCCCGACACCGCCGGCGAGGATCGCCGCCGGCCGGTGCGACAGGAACTGCACGCGGGCGCCGCGGCCGTGGCCGCGCGGCTGCGTGTTCAGCATGCCGCGCCCGTTGACCGCAACCTGGAAGGTGCCGTCGGCGTGCGTCTGGTAGGCGACGATCTCGCCGTCGATGTCGACGAGGCCGCCGGTCGGCGGGAACGCCGGCGTCAGGTCGTTGGCGTAGTAAATCGGACCGGCCGACGTCAGGTCGATGTTGCGCTGCACGCGGAACGTCTGCGCCGACTCGTTGACGTCGTCGTCGAGCACGAGGGTCGGCCGCGCGTGCTGCACCAGTTCGACCTCGTCGACCATGCCCTGCATCTGCTGGCTGTTGCCGAGGCCGGCGCCGAGCGTCGGTTGCTGGCACCACGCCGCCGGCAGCTCGCCGCTCGGGAACTTGACGAGGCGGTCGAAGCGCCGCGGATCGAAGAGCGGCGTGCCGCGCGGCGGGCCGAGGTAGGCGTTGGTGACCTCGTCCTGGAAGGCGACCAGTTGGAACGGCCACGGCCCCAGCCGCTCGGGCGGCGTCTGGTTCTGCTGCAGGTTGTCGGCTTCGTAGCGGCGGCACGACCAATTGACCGTCTGCCACTCGACCGGCGGCCGCTGCGTGCCGGTCGCCGTCGAGCCCTGCACCATGGCGACGCGGTCGAGCCGGCCGGC
>VGZG01000015.1 GCA_016872675.1 Planctomycetota bacterium | reverse complement strand
CGTGGCCGGCGCGCCGCGCGGCAATCCGCGCGCACGTCGCCGACTGCCTCGGGCTCGCGCCGCCGCCGCCGGCGGACGAACTCGACGTGCGCGTGCACGGCGAGGTGCAGCGCGACGGCGTGCGCGTGCAGCGGCTCAGTTGGGCCGGGTTCCCAGGGCAGCGCGCGACCGGCTGGCTGTGGCAGCCGGCGACGCCGCCAGACGGTCCGGCGCGGCGGCCAGCGATGCTGTGCCCCCACGGCCATTGGGCGCACGGCGCGCGCGATCCGGTGGTGCAGGCGCGCTGTGCGTCGTTCGCGCAGTTTGGCTGGACGACCCTCGCCGTCGACTCCGTGCACGTCGAAGACGTCGCCAGCGGCGTGTCGTCGCTTGGCGCGATGGCGTGGCACGATCTGCAGGGCCTGCGCGTGCTCGCCGCGCGCGATGACGTCGATCCGGCGGTGATCGGCGTGACCGGCGCGTCGGGCGGCGGCCAGCAGACCTACTACCTGATGGCGCTCAGCGACGCCTTCGCCGCCGCCGCGCCCATGGTGATGGCCTGCTACTTCGACGCCATCGTCGACGACCGCAGCGCGCACTGCGGCTGCAACCACCCACCACGCATCGCCGCCGGCGTCGACGTGCCGGAGCTGTGCGCGGTGTTCGCGCCAAAGCCGACGATGTTCGGCAGTGTCACCGGCGACTGGACGCGCGACTTCCCGCGCCAGGGCCTGCCCGAACTGGCGGCGCACTGGCAGCAGCTCGGCGCGCCGGCGCCGCGGGCGCGCCATGCCGACGAACCGCACAACTACGACCGGCCGATGCGCGAGGAGGTCTACGGCTTCCTGCACGACGCGCTGCTTGGCCCGACCACCGACGGCCAGCCGCGTGCGCGCGTCGCCGAGCCGCCGTTCGCGCCGTTCGCGCCGCAGGCGCTGCAGCAGCTGGCGGCGGCAGGGCCGAGCGGCGCGCCGGACCGCGCGGCGCTGGTCATCGAGCGTCTGGCGCGCCAGCCGAAGGTCACGGGGCTGGCGGCGCTGGCGCCCGGACTCGACCTGACGGTGGCGCCGCGTCCCATCGCCTGGCGCGATCCCGACGGCGCCGGCTGGCGCAAGGGCACGGTGACCGGCAGCGACGACGTGCCGGTGCCGTTCCGCGTCGCCGCCACGGCACGCGGCGGCGCATGGACGTTGGTCGTCGATCCGCGCGGCGCGGCGGTGGCCACGGCGGAGGTGGCGGCCGATGGGCCGAGCGCCGACGCGTCCGGACATGGTCCCCGCGCCATCGTCGATCCACGGCCGTACGGCGAGTGGGCGCCGTACCGGAGCGCTTGGCAGCGCAACGGCCTGCTGCTCGGCCGCGGTGAGGGCTACCAGGCGGCGGTCGACGTGGCCCTGGTCGCGGCCAGCCTGCCCGGCGACCTCCCGGTCCTCGTCGAGGGCCGCGGCGAGGCCGGCGTCGTCGCCGTGCTGGCGGCGCTGTTGTGCCCGCGGATTGGCGGCGTGCGCGCGCCGGAACCCGGCCAGCGCTTCGCCCGCGACGGCAATCGCCTACCGCTGTGTCCCGAGCTACTGCGCTGGCGCGACCTGCCGGAACTCGTCGCGGCGCTACCGGCAGGCTGCTGGCAAGGGCCACCGCTGCCGACCACCGACAGGCGCTGACCGCCGACGGCGCCGGCGCACGAACAGCCCCCATCGGCGAGCACGCGGCTCTGGCCGGCAACCGCCCGGCGCGTACCCTGTGCGTCTGCCATGTCCGAGGCGCCGCCCTTCGTCCACCTGCATGTGCGCTCGCACTACAGCCTGCTCGCGGCGACGAGCGAGGTCGGCAGCCTCGTCGATGCCGCCGCGGCCGACGGCCAGCCGGCGATCGCGCTGACCGACAACGGCAACCTGTTCGGCGCGGTCGAGTTCTTCAAGGCCTGCAAGGCCAAGAAGGTCAAGCCGATCGTCGGGCAGACGACCTACGTCGCCGGCAAGACGCGCGCCGAGTCTGCTGGCGCCGACAACCCGACGCACGACCTGACGCTGCTGGCCAAGGACGACAAGGGCCTCGACAACCTCAAGAAACTGTCCGGCCGCGCGTGGCTCGAGGGCTTCAGTTACCGGCCGCGCGTCGACCTGGAGATACTGCAAGCGCACAGCCAAGGACTGATCGCGCTGTCCGGCACCGTCTCGTCGCAGATCAGCACGCAGATCCTGCAAGGCGACCCGGTCGGCGCCAAGCGCACGGCGAACCAATTGCGCGAGCTGTTCGGCGCCGACAACTTCTTCTTCGAGGTCGCTGAGACCGGCTACGAGCAGCAACAGAAGGTCACGCGCGCGCTGCGCGCCTTCGGCCAGGAGCTTGGCATTCCGTGCGTCGCCACCAACGACGTGCACTACCTCAAGGCCGAGGACTGGCTGGCGCAGGACATCATGCTCTGCATCCGCAGCGGCAAGACCGTCGCGGACCCTCAGCGCTTCCGCATGGGCAGCAAGGAGCTGTTCCTCAGGTCGCGCGCGCAGATGGCGGCGGTGTTCGCGGACTGGCCCGAGGCGCTCGCCAACACTGTCGCCATCGCCGAGCGCTGCAACGTCGGCATCGAGTTCGGCGTCTATCACCTGCCGGTGTTCAAGCCCGAAGACGGGACCGCGCCCAACGCGTTCTTCGAGCGCATCTGCTTCGAGGGCGCCATCCGCCGCTACGGCGCGATCGACGCGACGATCCGCCAGCGCCTCGACTACGAGATCGGAGTCATCAAGAAGCTCGGCTTCGTCAGCTACTTCCTGATCGTCCAGGACTTCATCCAAAAGGCGAAGTCGATGGGCATACCGGTCGGCCCGGGCCGCGGATCGGCGGCCGGCTCGATCGTCGCCTACGTGCTCGGCATCACCGACGTCTGCCCGCTGAAGTACGCCTTGCTGTTCGAGCGCTTCCTGAACCCCGGCCGCGTGTCGATGCCCGACATCGACATCGACTTCTGCGGCAACCGCCGCGACGAGGTCATCCAGTACGTCCGCCAGAAGTACGGTGACGACTGCGTCTGCCAGATCATCACCTTCGGCACCATGGCCAGCCGCGGCGTGCTGCGCGACGTCGGCCGCGTGCTCGACTTCCCGATCGCCGACGTCGACAAGCTGTGCAAGAAGGTGCCGCAGGGACCCGGCGCGTCGCTGCAGGCGGCGCTGGCGAGCGACGCCGAACTCAAGCAGATCCGCGCCAGCAGCCCGCAGCACAAGCGGCTGTTCGACCTGTCGCTGCAGCTCGAGGGCCTCGCCCGCCACAGCTCGATCCACGCCGCGGGCGTCGTCATCGCCGACAAGCCGCTGCGCGAGTACGTGCCGCTGGCCAAGAACGGCGAGGACGTGATCACGCAATGGCAGATGACCGATCTCGAGGAGGTCGGCCTGCTGAAGATGGACTTCCTCGGCCTGAAGACGCTGACGATCCTGCAGGAGGCGGCGCGCCTCGTGAAGGAAATCCACGGTGTCGACGTCGACCTCGGCAAGCTGCCGCTCGATGACAAGCCGACCTACGAACTGATCGCGCGCGGTGAGACGCAGGGCATCTTCCAGCTCGAGTCGAGCGGCATGCGGGAGCTGCTGACGCGGCTCAAACCGGACACGTTCGAGGATGTCATCGCCGTGCTCGCGCTCTACCGGCCCGGCCCACTGGGCTCGGGCATGGTCGACATGTTCGTCGATCGCAAGCACGGCAAGGCCAAGACCGAGTACCCGCACGAGGCGACCAAGCCCGTCCTGGAGCCGACCTACGGCGTCATCGTCTACCAGGAGCAGGTCATGCAGATCAGCGCCGTGATCGGCGGCTTCTCGATGACGGAAGCCGACAACCTGCGCAAGGCCATGGGCAAGAAGAAGCCCGAGGTCATGGCCAAGTTCAAGGACCAGTTCATCACCGGCGCGGTGAAGCTGGGCTACGGCGACAAGTTCGCCAAAGAGCTCTTCGAGACGATGGAGTACTTCGCCGGGTACGGCTTCAACAAGTCGCACTCGACGGCGTATGCGCTCGTCACCTACCAAACGGCGTGGCTCAAGGCCCACTACCCCATCGAGTTCACCGCCGCCAACCTGACGATCGAGTCAGGCAACAGCGACAAGATCAAGGAGTTCGTCGACGAGACGCGGCGCGCCGGCGTCGCGATCCTGCCGCCGAGCATCAACCACTCGCAGCGCTACTTCGGCGTCGAGGGCAAGTCGATCCGCTACGGGCTTGGCGCCATCAAGGGCGTCGGCGCGCGCGCGGCCGACAGCATCGCCGCTGAACGCAAGCGCGGGGGCGCCTTCGTCGGCCTCGACGAGTTGTGCGAGCGGCTCGACGCCAACCTGCTGAACAAGACGGCGCTCGAGGCGCTGGTGCAGGCCGGCGCCTGCGACGGCATGGGTCGCACGCGCGCCGGCGACTTCAGTGCGATCGAGGGCACCCTGCGCGCGTCGGTGATCGCACGCGAAGACCGCAAACGCGGCCAGAAGATGCTGTTCGGGGCGCCGCCGCCGACCGCGGTCGCGACGGCGAGCGGCCCCGGCGTCGCCGAGTGGCCGGAGAAGGAGCGCCTCGCGCGCGAGAAGGAATCGCTCGGCTTCTACCTGTCTGGCCATCCGTTCGAGAAGCGCGGCGGCTTCCTGGCGCGCATCGCCGGTCAGACAACTGCGTCGCTGGCCAAGCTCGAGCCAGGCGGCACCGCGCGCATCGCCGGCATGATCAGCTCGGTGCGCGTGCTACAGATCAAACAGGGCAAGAACACCGGCCAGAAGATGGCTCGCTTCCAGCTCGAGGACCGGCATGGGCAGGTGGCGGTGACCTGCTTCGCGCGCAACTACGCCACCCTGAAGGACCTCATCGTCGACGACGCGATCGTGTTCCTGTCCGGGCGGCTCGACGCCAACAGCGAGGAGAAGGCGCTGCTGCTCGACCAGCTCGACCCGGCTGCCGACGTCATCCGCCGCGAGGTCGCCGGACTCGTCCTGCATCTGCGCGGCGCGATGGCCGGCGAGGCCAACCTGCAGCGCATCGCCGAGACCTGCGGGCGCCACAAGGGCCACCAGCACCTGCTGCTCGACGTCGAGGATGGCGCTGACTGCTACCGGGTGCGCGCCGACGACGGCGTGCGCGTGACCGACGAGCTGCTCGACGAGCTGTCGCTGCTGGTCGGCCCCGACAACATGTCGTTCACGCGGACCTGAGGCCGGCGCGCCCCCGCGGCGGCGGGCAGACAGCCGGCCCCAGCCCCCACCCGCACGGCGAAGCTACGCCGGCGATGCCGACTCATGAACGAACGAAGGCGCGCCCCAGGGGGACGCGCCTTCGTGTTACCCCGTGCGCTCGCGCGCCGACGGGCGGATCAGGCCTTCGCAGCCGGCTCCGCGTCCTTGGTCATGGCCGATTCCTTGGCCTTGATCTTCTGCTCGAGGACCGTGTTCTCGACCAGTTCGAACACGACCTTCGTGCCGCCGTCACCGATGCGGTAGTCCGGCAGGCGCAGGATGCGCGTGTAGCCGCCAGCGCGGTTCGCGAAGCGCGGACCAATGACGTCGAACAGCTTCTTGACCGCGGCCTTGTCCTGCAGGAACGCGATCGCGCGACGCATGCGGTGAAGCTTGGTCTTGGCGTCGTTGCTGCGCGCCAGGGTGATCATCTTCTCCACGAACGGCCGCAGGGCCTTGGCCTTGGGCAGCGTGGTGACGACGCGCTCGTTCTTGATGAGCGAGACGGTGAAGTTCTTGCGCAGGGCGGCACGGTGCGCCGTGTTCCGCCCCAAACGCTTGCCTGCAATGTTGTGCATCATGGCCGCAGATCTCTCTCGTGCTGATCAGCCCTGCTTGAACTCATCGATGTTCATTCCGAGCGACAGGCCCAGGGCGGCCAGCTTGCTCTTCACTTCCTTCAACGACGTCTTGCCGAAGTTGCGGACCTTGAGCAGCTCCGGTTCGGCGAGCTGGACGAGATCACGCAGCGTCGCGACGTTCTCGCTGTCGAGGCAGTTCTTGGCGCGGACCGACAACTCGAGCATGTCGATGCTCTTGTTGAGCAGATCGACCATCTCGCGGCGCCGAGCGCCCTCGTCGCCCTCGGGCGCCAGCGCGCCGCCCTCGACCGCCAGGTCTTCCTTCATCTCGAAGTACTGGACGAAGGGGTTGAGGTGCTTGCGATAGATCTTGCTGGCCTCGACCAGGCCCATCTCGGGCGTCACCGTGCCGTCCGTCCAGATCTCGAGGACCAGGCGGTCGTAGTCGGTCGACTTGCCGACGCGGGTGTTCTCGATGGCGTAGCGGACGCGGTGCACCGGGCTGAAGATCGAGTCGCACGGGATCGTGCCGATCTCCTGCTCCTCGGTGACGTTCTCCTCGGCCGTCACGTAGCCGCGGCCCTTCTTCACCTGCATCTCGCAGTAGAAGCGGACGTCCTCGGTCAGCGTGCAGATCTTCAGTTCGGGGTTCGCGATCTCGATGTTGTGATCGCCCTCGATCTTGCCCGCGAGGACTTCACCCTTCTGGTTGACGTCGATACGCAGCGTCGTCGGAGCATCAGTGTGCATCTTGACGCGCAGCTTCTTGATGTTCAGGACGATCTGCGCGACGTCCTCGAGGACGCCCTGGATGGTCGAGAACTCGTGGACGACGCCGTCGATGCGGACCCACGTCACCGCCGTGCCCTCGATTGACGAGAGCAAGACGCGACGAAGGCCGTTGCCGATCGTCGTGCCGAAGCCCTTCTCGAAGGGCTCGACGACGAAGCGACCGTACTGCTGTGTGGCGGTCTCGCGCTCAAGGCGGACCTGGGAAGGCAACTCGAAGTTACGCCAACGGATGCGCATGATTGGGGTCTCCCGGGTGGGTTCGGGGTGACAGGATTACTTCGAGCACAACTCGATGATGAGCTGCTCTTGGATCTCGACGCTGACGTCCTCGCGCTTGGGCAGCTGGACGACACGGCCCTTCAACTCGGCGGGAGTGGCTTCGAGCCACGCCGGCAGGGCGCGGCCCTTGTTCATCTCAATGGCGTCGCCGGCCTTCTTCTTGATCTTGTCCGTGCCCTTGACGGTGATCTCGTCGCCCGAGCGGACCAGGTAGCCGGCGATGTCGACGCGCTTGCCATTCACGTGCACATGGCCGTGCGCGACCATCTGGCGCGCGTCGAACCGCGAGAATGCGAGGCCGAGGCTCAGGACGACGTTGTCGAGGCGGCGCTCCATCAGGATCAACAGGTTCTCGCCCGTGTTGCCCTTCTGGCGCTGCGCGATCGAGAAGTAGTGCTGGAACTGGCGCTCCATCACGCCGTAGATGCGCTTGCACTTCTGCTTCTCGCGCAGCTGGGTGCCATAGTCGGTGCCCTTCTTGGGGCGGACGTGCTGGCCCGGCGGGTAGTTGCGGCGATTCACGCCGCACTTCTCGGAGAAGCAGCGCTGTCCCTTCAGAAACAGCTTCACGCCTTCGCGACGGCAGAGCTTGCAGACGTTCTTGTCGATGCGGGCCATTACGGATCCAGGATTCGCGGTTCTTGTGTCGTGCTATGTGGCGGAGGAATCAGACGCGGCGGCGCTTGCGGGGCCGGCAGCCGTTGTGCGGCAGCGGGGTCACGTCCTCGATCGACTTGACCTCGATACCGGAGTTGGCGAGCGCGCGGATGGCGGACTCGCGGCCAGAGCCGGGACCGCGAACGAGCACTTCGAGCTCGTGAACGCCCATCTTCTTGATCTTGTCGGCGACCTTCTCAGCGGCGCGCTGGGCGGCGAAGGGCGTGCTCTTGCGCGAACCCTTGTAGCCGATCGTGCCCGCCGAGTCCCAGGCGATGACCTGGCCGGCGCTGTCGACGATCGTGATGATCGTGTTGTTGAAGGAGGCCTTCACGTGCGCGATCGCCTTGCCGACGTTCTTGCGCAGCTTGGCCTTCTTCTTCTCGGGTGCCGCCGGGGCAGCTGGATTCTGCGTGCTCATCGAATCACTTCCTCAGGATCTTCTTGTTGGCGACGGTCTTGCGCGGGCCCTTGCGCGAACGGGAGTTGCTGCGCGTGCGTTGGCCGCGCACCGGCAGGCCGCGGCGGTGACGTAGACCGCGATAGCAATAGATCTCCTTCAGGCGGTTGATGTTCTGCATCGTCAGACGACGCAGAGCGCCCTCCACCGGGAAGTTCTTCTCGAGGTAGCTCGCGATGTTCGCGACCTCGTCGTCCTTCAGGTCCTTGGCCCGGACGGCGGGATTGATCGCGAGCTCCTTCAGCACCTTCTTGGCGACGTGCGGGCCGACGCCATAGATGTACTGAAGCGCGATCTCGATGCGCTTCTCGTTGGGGATGTCGACGCCGAGGAGACGTGGCATGGGTTACTTACCTTGACGCTGCTTGTGCCGGGGGTTGCTGCAGATGACGCGCACGACACCGCCGCGCTTCACGATCTTGCAGTGCTCGCAGATGCGCCGAACGCTGGCTCTGACCTTCACGACCGTTCTCGCTGGTTGGGGGGATTTGGGTTGGGATTCTCGTGCTGGCTCTTCTGCGTCGACTTGAGCAACCTGCGGATGCGGGCCTTGTTCGGATCGAAGGGCGAGACCTCGGCGACCACCTGATCTCCCGGCAAGAGGCGCGCGAACGCCATCCGGAAGTCCAAGGCCGTGTGGGCCATCACTTCGCGACCGTCGGTCAGCTGCAGGCGAAACATGCCGTTGTTCAGGTGCGCGATGACCGTGGCGCGAACGCCACGATCGTCACCTGCCACTGGCGAGGTTCCGTCGGCTGTCGTCATTGCATCAGCTTCAGCAACTCCTGGTAGACGATCTCGGGCGATCGATCAGCATCGACCTCCCGCAGGACACGGCGATCGCGGTAGTACGCCAACAAGGGCGCCGTCTGCGACCGATACACTTCAAGGCGCTTGCCGATCGCTTCGGGGCGATCGTCGGAGCGCTGGGCGAGTTCTCCACCGCACGCGTCACAGATGCCGGCGCGGCGCGTCGGCTTGTGCTCCACGTGCCAGATGGCTCCGCATTTGGAGCACGTGCGACGGCCCGACAACCGCCCGACAAGGGCTGCTTCGGGCACGGCGAAGTAGATGACGTGCGTCAGAGCGGTGGCCCCCGTCAGGCTGCGATCGAGGGCTTCCGCTTGTGGAAGCGTACGGGGAAAACCATCCAGGATCCAGGCGGTCTTCGCGTCCGGCTGTTGGATGCGCGCCCGCACCATGCCGATGATCACGTCATCGGGAACCAGCTTGCCGGCGTCCATGAAGGTCCTGGCCTGCCGGCCGAGCGCAGTGCCTGCGGCCACCTCCTGACGGAGCATGTCGCCCGTCGAGATGTGCGCCAGGGCCGCCCCGTCGGCGACCTTCTTCGCCTGGGTGCCCTTGCCAGCGCCAGGGGCGCCGAGGAACACGCAGCGGGCTTGTAGCGCAGTGGCCATGGACATCAGCTGGAACGGCGGCCCCAACCGCTACCAGACGTGGCCGCCGCCTCGCCGTCCTTCATCGTCGCCTCGTAATTGCGCATGACGAGGAGGGCGTTGAGCTTCTCGACCATGTCGAGCGCGACGCCAACGACGATCAGGATCGACGTGCCCGACATGAAGTAGAGCAGCACCTGGTCCATCGTGCCGCCGCCGCCAGAGCCGATGAACGACGGGATGATCGCGACGACGGCAAGGAACGTCGCGCCTGCCAGCGTGATGCGGACCATCGTCTGCTCGAGGAACTCGGCCGTCTGGCGGCCCGGGCGAATGCCGGGGACGAACGAGCCCTGCTCCTGCAGGTTCTTCGCGATCTCGTTCGGCTGGAACATCATCGACGTCCAGAAGAAGGCGAAGAAGAAGATCAGGGCCGTGTAGCAGAACACGTACCAGAAGCCGCGCTGGCCGCCGAACGACGTCTCCAGCCACGTGCTGCCGATGGCCGTGCCGATGAACGCCGGGATGATCAGCAGCGCCGAAGCGAAGATGATCGGCATCACGTTGGCCTGGTTCAGCTTGAACGGCAGGAAGGCGCGATCGCCGCCGTAGACGTTGCGGCCGCGCTGGTGCTTGGCGTTGTTGATCGGGATGCGGCGCTGGGCCTTCGTCATGTAGACGACGGCGACGACGGCGACGCCCCAGGCGGCGATGAACGTCAGCAGGGTCTGCCACGCGCCGCGGTCGAACCCTTCCAGGTACGTTGCCATGGCGGGCGACAGGTTGCTGATGATGCCCGCCATGATGATCAGCGAGATGCCGTTGCCGACGCCGTGCTCAGTGATCTGCTCGCCGAGCCACATGATGAACAGCGTGCCGGCCGTCAGCCCCACCATCACGATGATGCAGTAGAGACCGAACCATTCGGTGACGCCGGCGTGCAGCAGCTTGCTGTTCTCGACGCGCAGGGCGCCGAAAATGACGAACCAGCTCTGCACGAGGCAGATCGCGACCGTGGTCAGGCGCGTGTACTGGTTGATCTTGCGCTGGCCGCTCTGGCCCTCCTTGGCGATCTTTTCGAGCGCCGGGACGGCCTTGGCCAGCAGGCTGAAGATGATGCTCGCCGAGATGTAGGGCATCACGCCGAGCGAGAAGAGCGTCGCGCTCTGCAGCGAACCGCCGGTCAGCACGTTCATCATGCCGAACAGCTTGTTGACGCCGCCGAGGTTGCGCATCTGCTCGAGCGCAGCCGCGAAGTTGACGCCCGGTAGCGGGATGAACGAGCCGACGCGATAGACCAACAGCAGTCCGAAGGTGATCAGGATCTTGGTCCTGATCTCCTTGATCTTGAACAGGTTGGCGAGCGTCAGGTTCATCGAGTTCAGCTGCGGGGAAGCGATCGAATCATCACCAGGACCGGCTCACTTGCCACGACGGACTCGGGGTGAGCCGGGCTTGCGCTTGCTGCCGTCCTTCGCCACGAACTTCTCGCGGCGGGCCTTCTTCTCGATCAGCACGACCTTGCCGCCGGCGGCCTCGATCTTCTGGCGCGCTGACGCAGTGATGGCGTCGACCTTGACAGTCAGCGCCTTCTTGACGTCGCCGTCGCCGAGGATCTTGAACAGGTCTGACTGCTTCTCCTTCGAGGTCAGGCCCTTGGCGAGGACGGCCTTGAGGTCGACCTCCGTGCCCGCGGCGAAGACGTCGAGGTCGCCCACGTTGATGACCGTGAACACCTTCTCGAAGTTCTTGTTGTTGAAGCCGACCTTGGGCAGACGGCGGTACAGCGGCATCTGACCGCCTTCCCAGCCGATGCGGCGGGACCAGCCCGAGCGCGCCTTGGCGCCCTTGTGACCGCGACCCGAGGTCTTGCCCAGACCCGAGCCGACGCCACGGCCGATACGCTTGCGTTCCGGGAACTTGAGGCCGAGGGCCTTCGCTTCGGCGAGGTTCATTCGAGGTTCACTCCGCGCAGCGCGACCGTCTGCTCACGATTGCGCAGCTTGCTCAGCGCCATCATGGTGGCCTTGACGACGTTCACCGCGTTCGTCGAGCCGTAGTTCTTGGTGAGGATGTCGGCGATGCCGGCGCGCTCGAGGACTTTGCGCACCGCCTTGCCGGCGATGATGCCTGTGCCCGGCGCGGCCGGCAGCAGGCGGACCTTCGTCGCGCCGTACTCGCCTTCCGTCATGTGTGGGATCGTCGAGCCGTCACGGCAGACGCGCATGATCTGCTTGCGCGCGTCCTTGACCGACTTCTCGATCGCGTTGGGGACCTCGTTCGCCTTGCCGTAGCCGATGCCGACCAGGCCATTGCGGTTGCCGACGACCGACAGTGCGCTGAACGAGAAGCGGCGGCCGCCCTTCACGACGCACGCCGAGCGGTTGATCGCGACGACGTCGTCTTCGACGTCCGCCGCGAGCGCCTCGTCGATCGGAATCAGTGGAATGTTGCCCTTGGCCATTGCTCTGTCTCACCGGCTGCGCCGGTCATGCCGTGCTGGTAGGTGGGTTCGTCGGGGACTTGGATCAGAATGACAGGCCCGCTTCACGGGCCGCGTCGGCGAGGGCCTTGATGCGGCCGTGGTACTTGTAGGCGCCGCGGTCGAAGCAGACCTGGCCCACGCCCGCGCGCTTGGCGCGCTCGGCGACCAGGGACCCGACCTTCTTCGCGACATCGGTCTTGTTCATGCCCTTGATCGCGGCGCGGAGGTCCTTCTCCAGCGACGACGCAGCGACCAGCGTGTGGCCCTTCACGTCATCGATGATCTGCGCCGAGATGTTGGCGAGGCTGCGGAACACCGTGAGACGCGGACGGCCGCCGACGGTGCGCAGTTTGGTGCGCACCGACTTGCTCTTGCCGATCCGGCGTTGGTGCTTCTGGAACGTGCTCGTCATGCTGCTTTGCTCCTGATGTCAGCGCGGCGATCAGCCGGCACCGCCGGACGCGAAGGCCTTGCCGGCCTTGCGCTTGATGACTTCTTCCGCGTACTTGATGCCCTTGCCCTTGTAGGGCTCCGGCTTGCGCAGCTTGCGGATGGAAGCGGCGACCGTGCCGACCTGCTGGTTGTCGACGCCCTTGATCACGAGCGCCGTCGGCGTCGGAGCATCGATCGTGACCGTAGCCGGGATCGGGAAGCGGACCGGGCGGTTGAAGCCCAGCTTCAACACCAGAACCTTGCCCTCGATCGCGGCTTCGTAACCGACGCCGTTGATCTCGAGCTTCTTCTCGTAGCCCTTCGACACGCCGTCGATCATGTTGGCGAGGATGGCGCGAGCGGTGCCTTGCAGCGCGCGCGACTGACGCTCCTCGTCACGGGCGGCGACGGTCAGCACGGCGCCGTCGAGCTTGATCTCGACCTCGGACCGCAACGGGAACTTCAGCTCGCCCTTCGGACCCTTGATCGCGACGGCGTCGGCGCCGATCGAGACGGTCACGCCCTTGGGGACGGAGATGGGCTTCTTGCCGATTCTGGACATGGTTGCCTCTCAGTCCACCGTGCAGAGGACTTCGCCACCGACGCGGCGCTGGCGGCACTCGCGGTCGGAGAGCACGCCCTGGTTGGTCGAGACGACCGCGATGCCGAGTCCGCCGCGGACCTTGGGCAGGTCGTTGACGGTGCGGTAGCGGCGGCAACCCGGCTTGCTGAACCGGGCCAGCGACGAGATGACGCGCTCGCCTTCGGGGCCGAAGCGGAACTCGATGCGCACCGACGCGCGCGGGCCGTCGGCGGCGACTTCGTAGCTCTGGATGAAGCCCTCCCGCTTCATGGTGTCCAGGATGGCCACCTTGAGGCGGCTGCCGGGCACCACGCAGTTTTGAGCCCCGCTCGTGAGAGCGTTGCGCATGCGGGTCAGCATGTCAGCGATCGGATCGGTCATCATGGGACAGACCTCCTAACTACCACGAAGCCTTGCGCACGCCGGGGATCTCGCCCTGGAGTGCAAGTTGACGGAAACAGCACCGGCAGATCCCGAACTTCCGGTAGTACGCGCGCGCGCGGCCGCAGAGCTGGCAGCGGTTGTAGCGCCGAGTCGAGAACTTCGGCTTCTGCTGCTGCTTCATCCTCAAGCACTTCTTCGCCATGTTCGTTAGCTCGTTCGTTGGCTGCCGGGTTGGCCGGCGTCACAGGATGTTGCGATGGATTCGGGTCCAGTGCCGGTAATCACTTGCGGAAGGGCATGCCAAGGTGCGTCAACAGCGCGAGGCCTTCCTTGTCGGTCGGCGCGCTGGTGACGAACGTGATGTCCATGCCCTGGACGAACTCGACCTTGTCGAGCTGGATCTCCGGGAACACACTCTGCTCCGAGAGGCCCATCGTGTAGTTGCCGCGCCCGTCCAGCTTGGTCGGCAGGCCGCGGAAGTCGCGGATGCGCGGGATGGCCAGCGAGATCAGGCGATCGAGGAACTCCCACATGCGCGAGCCGCGCAGCGTGACGGCGATGCCGATCGGATAGCCCTCGCGGAGCTTGAACCCCGACACAGCGCCACGGGCCTTGCGGATCATCGGCTTCTGGCCGGCGATCGCGGTCAGGTCCTTGTTGGCCGACTCGATGCGGTTCTTGTTCTCGACGGCGCGACCGACGCCCATGTTGATGACGATCTTCTGTAGGCGCGGAATCATCATCGGGTTCGGGTAGCCGAACTCCTTGCTGAGCGCCGGGACCACCTTCTCGCGGTAGATCTGCTGGCGGCGGGGCAGCGTCTTGGGCTGGCCCTTGTTCATCGTGCTGGTCATCGGAAACTCTCTGCGACTCGCGGGATCAGGGTTCGGTCCGGGGGATTCGGTTCGCCTTCAGGTCACTTCGCCGCTTGCGCGTCGAAGTTGGTGCCGCACTTCACGCCGACGCGGCACTTCTTGCCGCCGACGACCTGGACCTTGGTGCGCGTGCCCTTGCCCAGCTTCGAGCTGAACAGGAGCACCTTGCTGGCCGGGATCGGCATCTCGAGCTGCACGCGACCGCCCTTGGGGTTCTGCTGCGAACGGCGCTGGTGCTTCCACCGCAGGTTCACGCCCTGGACGATCACACGGCCGTCGGACTGGACCTTGAGGACCTCGCGCGGCTCGTTGGACTTGTACTGACCGGAAGTGACGACCACCTGGTCGCCCTTCTTGACGTGCGCGCTGACGACGGGCTTGGGCTTGTTGGCGAGCATCAGACGACCTCCTCCGCGAGCGAGACGATCTTCATGAAGTTGCGGTCGCGCAGCTCGCGAGCCACGGCGCCGAAGATGCGCGTGCCGCGCGGGTTGCCTTCCTTGTCGATCACCACGAGCGCGTTGCGGTCGAAGCGGATGTACGACCCATCCGAGCGGCGGACAGGCTTCGCGGTGCGAACGACCACCGCCTTGACCACCTCGTGTTCCTTCACTTCGCCCGTCGGCAGGGCCTTCTTGACGACTGCGATCACGACGTCGCCGACCGATGCGTAACGACGGCCGCTGCCACCAAGGACCTTCACGCACATGGCGCGCTTGGCTCCGGTGTTGTCAGCGACGTCGAGCATCGACATTTCCTGGATCATCGGGGTTCTCCTGCAGCTTCGGCGCTAGCGGATGGGCTCGTTCGGGGCGGTTGGGGCTACTGGGCAGCCTTCTGGACGATGCGGAGCAGTCGCCAGTTCTTGAGCTTGCTCAGCGGACGGGTCTGCACGACCTCGACGATGTCGCCCACCTTGGCCTCGCCCTTCTCGTCGTGGGCGTAGAGCTTGGTCCGCTTCGAGACGAACTTCTCGTACAGCGGGTGCTTCACCTTGCGATCGACCTGGATGACGACCGTCTTGGCCATCTTGTTCGACGTCACGGTGCCGCGCATGACCTTGCGCTCGGCGCGCTCGGTCGAACCAGCGGCGTTGCCGCCGGACGCGCTGTTGCCAGACGCGCTGTTGCCAGTGGTGGTCATTGCTTCTTGCCTCCGGTGCGGGCGCGATCGCCGAGCACCATCATGATTCGCGCGATCGTGCGACGGATCTCGCGGTTGCGGGTCGTCTTGGCGCCGGCCTCGGCCGCGCCGCGGAAACGAAGGTTGAACTGCTCCTTGCGGAGGTCGTTCAGCTTCGCCTTGAGCTCCTTGGTGTCCTCGCCGCGGATCTCGGTGATTGCCTTCTTCATGGGAGTGCCTCGCGATCAGCCGTGACGGCGACGGATCAAACGGACGCGCATCGGCAGCTTGTGCGCGACGCGGTTGAAGGCGAGCTTGGCGACCTCTTCCGTGACGCCGTCAAGCTCGAAGAGGATGGTGCCCGGCTTGATGACCGCGGCCCAGAACTCGACGTCGCCCTTGCCCGTGCCCATTCGCGTCTCGGCGGCCTTCTTCGAGACCGACTTGTGCGGGAACACGCGGATCCAGAGCTTCGCCTCCGGCGCGCTGCGCGACGCCGCGACACGGCCGGCCTCGATGACGCGCGCGGACAACCACGCCGGCTCGAGCGATTGCAGGCCGAACTCGCCGAACGCGACTTCGTGGCCGCGCGTGGCCTCGCCGCGGATGCGACCGCGCATCTGCTTGCGCCACTTGGTTCTCTTGGGCATCAACATGGGTGGTCTCCTGCAGGATCAGGCGTTCGGGCGGTCCTGGGTCGGACGGACGGGCAGCAGACCGTTCGTGGTCTCGCCGGGTCCGTATTCGCCCCTGAAGATCCAGACCTTGCAGCCGAGAGTGCCGTACTTGGTCGAGCAGACGGCGAAGCCGTAGTCGAGTTGCGCGCGCAGCGTGCCGCACGGGACGCGGCCCTTGCGGTAGTTGCCGATGCGCGACATCTCGGCGCCACCGAGGCGACCGGCGACGCGGATCTTGATGCCCTTGGCGCCAGCGGCCATCGACGCGTCGGCGACCTTCTTGAGGGCGCGGCGGTAGTTGATGCGCTTGGCGAGTTGCTCGGCGACCGCTTCGGCGACGAGGTTGGCCTCGACCTCCGGACGGTGGATCTCGACGATCTTCATGCGGACCGGCTTGCCGGTCAGCTTCTCGAGCTCCATGCGGAACTCGTCGACCTTCGTGCCCTTCTTGCCGATCAGCACGCCCGGGCGCGCCGTGTGGATGAACACGGTCACGAGTTCGCCGGTGCGCTCGATCTCGACCTTCGGGATGGCCGCGAACTGCCACTCCTTGCGGATGAAGCGACGGATCTTCTGGTCCTCGACGAGGTGCTTGCTGAAGTCCTTCTTGTTCGCGTACCAACGCGAGCGCCAAGGCTCGGTGACCGCGATGCGGAACCCGGTGGGGTGGATCTTCTGGCCCATGGCTTACTCCTCGCCCCCCGCGCCGCCGCCAGATTGGCTGCCAGCTTGCGGGTCGGCGACGTGGATGTGGATGTGGCAGGTGCGGCGCTTGATCGGCATCGCGCGGCCCTGCGGACCCGGACGGACGCGCATGCCGCCCGGCAGCAGCGGGCCGTCCTGGGCGAACGTGCGCGAGACGACCAGGCGGTTGGCGCGCACGGCGGGATTCTGCAGCGCGTTGGCGACGGCCGAGGCGAGCACGCGGTAGATCGCCTTCGACGCGCGATGCCGATCGTGGCGCAACTCGTCGAGCGCCGAGTTGACGGAACGACCGCGGATCAACGCCAGGATGCGGCGCGCCTTGTAGGCGCCCATGCGGGCGCCGCGGTGCACAGCGCGGACTTCGAAGCTCACTTTGCTTCCTCCACCTTCTTCGTCGAGTGGCCGCGGAACGTGCGCGTCGGCGCGAACTCGCCGAGGCGGTGCCCAACCATGTCCTCGGTCACGTAGACCTTCAGGAAGGCGCGGCCGTTGTGCACGTTGAACGTATGGCCGACGAACTCGGGCAGGATCACGCTCGCGCGCGACCACGTCTGCACCGGGTCCTTGACACCCTTCTTGTTCATCGCCTCCACCTTCTGCATGAGCTTGGGGTGGACGAACGGGCCTTTGCTGATGCTGCGGCTCATCGCGGATCTCCTGGCGTCATTCGGTTGCTACTTGGCGATCACGAGCCGCTACCAACGGCGACGTGCTTGCCCGGCGGACGGCGCCGGAGGATCAACTGGTTGCTGCGCGCCTTGCCACGACGCGTCTTGCCGCCCTTGCTGAGCTTGCCGCTCGGCGAGACGGGGTGGCGACCACCACCGGTACGGCCTTCGCCACCACCCATCGGGTGGGAGACCGGGTTCTGCGCGGTGCCGCGGTTGTGCGGCCGGCGGCCGAGGTGACGGACGCGGCCAGCCTTGCCCCAGCGCACGTTCTGCCAGTCGGCATTGCCGATCTCGCCGATCGTGGCGCGGCATGTCGCGTGGATCTTGCGCATCTCGCCGGAAGGCATGACGACGACGGCGTAGTCGCCATCGCGCGCCATCAACTGGCAGCTGTTGCCGGCCGAACGCGCGATCTGGCCGCCGCGCCCCGGCTGCAGCTCCACATTGTGGATCTGGAGGCCGAGCGGAATCGACTCGAGGCGCATGCTGTTGCCGAGCTCCGGGTCGCAGCGGTCAGCCGACACGACCTTCATGCCGACCACGAGTCCCTTGGGCGCCAGGATGTACGACTTCACGCCGTCCGCGTAGTGCAGCAGCGCCAGGTCCGCCGAGCGATTCGGGTCGTACTCGATCGCCGCGACAACGGCGGGGATGCCGTCGCGCTGGCGGAGGAAGTCGACCTTGCGGTAGATGCGGCGCGCGCCACCGCCACGGAAGCGGCTGGTGACATGGCCGAGCGCGTCGCGACCGGCGCGATCCGCGATGCGCTCGGTGAGGGACTTCTCACGGCGCTTGCCCTTCGTCAGGTGGCTGAAGTCCAGCACCGACGAGTTGCGTCGGCCGGCGGACGTGGGCTGGTAGACTTTGACTGGCATGACGTGCCTCGGGGATGCGTTGGGGCGCTCGGAATCAGCCGATGTCGATCGAATCGCCCTGCTTGAGCGTGACGACGGCCTTCTTCCACGGCTTGGTCGAGCCCGGGCGGCCGAAGGTGCGCTTCTGCTTGCCCTGCATGCTGACCATGTTGACCTTGAGGACCTTGACGGCGAACAGCGTCTCGATCGCCTTCTTCACCTCGACCTTGTTGGCGCTCGCGGCGACCTCGAAGGTGAACTGGTTGCGCATTGCCTGCATCGACGCCGACTTCTCGGTCACGATCGGACGACGGACGATGTCGTAGTACTGAGCGGGGTTGGCCATCTCACGACTCCTTCTTGGCGAAACGCTGCTCGATCGCTGCGAAGGCGGCGGGCGTCAGGACGAGGTAGCGGCGCAGCAGGACCTGGCGCGCGTTGAGATCCGCCACGGTGCGGACGTCGACGAGCGGCACGTTGCGCAGCGACTTGCACAGGTTGCGATCCAACTCCGACGTGACGACCGTCGCGCTGCCGCCCATGCCGAGCTTCGCCAAGATGGCGACGGCCGACTTGGTGCTCGGCTTGTCGGTCGGCCAACCCTCGGCGATCGCGACCTCCTGGTCGCGGAACTTGGTGAAGAGCGCATTGCGCAAGGCGCTGCGGCGCGCCTGGACCGGCATCGCGTAGCGGTGATCGCGCGGCTCCGGCGGATGGATACGACCACCGCCGCGCCACAGCGGCGACTTCGGCGTGCCCATGCGGGCGCGACCGGTGTGCTTCTGCGGCCAGAGCTTCTTGTTCGGGCCCTTGACCATGGCGCGCGTGCGCGCTTGGACCGTGCCCTGACGGGCATTGTCCTCGTACATCACGATCGCATCCTTCAGCGTGCGCCCGAGGACCTTCGTGCCAAACGCCGAGGCATCGACCTTCTTCGTCGTGACGGCGCCGCCTTGGATGACTTTGACCTCGACCATGTTCGTCAGCAGGGTGTGCGGGGTTTGGCTGCTCGCCGGCAAACCGGCGCAGGAGCCTGCAGGATCAGGCCTTGATGCGGATGTCGACGCCGGCAGGCATGTTCAGCTTGCTGAGCGCGTCGACCGTCTTGGTGGTCGGCTCGGAGATGTAGATCAGCCGCTTGTGCGTGCGGATCTCGAACTGCTCGCGGCTCTTCTTGTCGATGTGCGGCGAGCGCAGGACCGTGTAGCGCTCGATGCGCGTCGGCAGCGGCACCGGTCCCGCGACGCGGGCGCCCGTGCGCTTGCTCGTCTCGACGATGTCGAGGGCCGCCTGGTCGAGGGCCTCGTGGTCGTAGGCCTCCATCCGGATCTGGATTCGCTCTTGCATGACAGGTGGGCGAGCCGTGGCTCGAACGTGGTCGCGGCGGACACTGGCGGACGGCGGCCCCACGTGGGCTGCTTTTCGCCTAAACCGCTACGCGGCTAGGGGTTACATCAACCGATGTGCTCCCTGGAGCGTACGGGGTGCGGCAGGGTAGCGATCCCGCCCCTCGCGGTCAAGTTGGCAAATCGATAAATCCACAGCGGCAGCCGGCCGGCATCGCCACAGCCGCCGCGCTCCCCGGTCAACTCGGCGCGTAGCCGACCGGGCGCATGTGGGCCTGCCCCAAGCCTCGCGTCATGGAGCGTAACCTGGTGACATAGCCCAACATACGACGTAACGGGGCGCGCCCCTCGACGCGACCGCCCAGGCGACCAGCGGCAACGATCGTCACGGTAGCGCCGCGCATGCCAAGGTCGGCAACGACCGGCGTCGTCGCGTCCTCCGGGCAGGTGACGTCAAAGCGAACGTGCGGCTCGAGCGCGATGACCCCCGCTCGCTCCAGCGCCGCCGCGAACGCCTTCGCAGCCGCCTGCTGCACCAGCGGCTCGACGATGCCGGCGCGATCGCCGACGGCCTCGGCGACGGTCACCATACAGCCGTGGAGCGGGCCTGGCTGCGCGCCGACGGCCGCGAGCTGCTGCAGCTCTTCGGTCGCCGCCGCGACGCCGACGCCAGCCCCGACGGCGCGCACGACCGCCGGCACGCCGACGTCGCCGACCGGCGCGACGACCACGCGACAGCGGGCGCTGCGCTCGACGCCGCCGGAGAGCGCACGAACCTCGATCGACGCCTCGGCCGCGGCCGCGATGGCCGCGCGCCGGTCGACCTGCGGCCGCGAAACGTGAAACGCCGCCCCGGTGCGCGCCTTGACGGCGTCGGCGACGACCTCGAGGTGCAACTCGCCCATGCCGCGCACGCGCAGCCGATCGCCTTCGCGCTCGACGCGCAGCGTCGGGTCGTCGGCCGCGACGTCGCGGGCCGCCTGAGTCAAGCGCGGCAGATCGGCAGCGTCTTCCGGTTCGAAAGTCACCCCGAGGACCGGCGCCGGGAAGCGCGGCGCTGGCAGCGCCTCGACTGCGTCGGGAGCGCAAAGGCTGTCGCCGGTCCGCAGGTGGAACTCACCCGGCACGACCACGATCTCGCCCGGCCCGGCGGCCATCACCGCGTCGTGGCGGTCGGCCCGCATCGACCAGAGCGCGGCGGCGGCGCGCGCTTCGTCCGGTCGCGCCGCGCGCACCCACGGCGCGCCAGGGCGCAAGGTCCCGCGGACGACACGAACGAAGTTCCACACCTCGCCGGCGTGCTGCACCTTGAACACGAGGCCGCAAAGCGCGGCGGCCGGGTCGCCGGCGCGCGCTACCGCCCACAGGCCGGCGCGCGGCAGTTCAGCGATGTCGGGCAGCCAACCGACGACCGCGTCGAGCAGCCAGTCGACGCCGCGGTTCCACAGCGCCGACCCGCACAGCACCGGCACCAGTTGGCCGGCGAGGAACCGCGGCCGCAGGGCGGCGCGCAGGCGCGCCGGATCGATGCGCCGGCCGGCGAGCGCGTCGGCCAGGATGGACTCGTCGACAAAGGTGGCGGCATCGACGACGCGCTCGTGCGCAGCGCTCAGTTCTGCCTGCAGGCGCGGAACGTCCGCCGGGTCGGGCCGCCCTTCGAACCACTGCACCGCCCCAGACAGCGCGTCGCCGAGGCCGGCGAAGCGCCGACCGCCGTCGTACAGCGGCACGACGATCGGCAACGGCGCGCAGTCGAGGCGTTCCCGCAGTTCGGCCACGCACGCGCCGGCGTCGGCGCCATCGCGATCGAGCTTGTTGACGAAGACGAGCCGCGGCAGGCCGCGCGTCGCCGCCTGTTGCCATACGGCCACCGTCTGCGACTCGACGCCGCGGATGCCATCGACCACCACGACCACGCCGTCGAGGACGTGTAGGCAGCGCTCGACCTCGGCGACGAAGTCGACGTGGCCTGGCGTATCGACGATCTGCAGCACGGCGCCGCCCCAGTGCACGCGCGTGGCGGCGGCGGTGATCGAGATGCCACGGCTGCGCTCGGCCGGCAGCCAGTCCATCGCCGCGGTGCCGTCATCGACGCTGCCGACGTGCGCTTGCGCGCCCGCGTCGTGCAGGATGCGCTCGGTCAGCGTGGTCTTGCCCGCGTCGATGTGCGCGACGATGCCGAACGTGCGCAGCCGCTCCATGGCGGGCGCGAGCGTAGCCCGCGCAACCCCGCCGCGCCACGCGGCGCGGCGATGACCGTCACGGTTGGCCCAGCCGCGACACCTAGCCCTGCGTGATGCCGCGCATCTGCAACTTGAGGTCGTCCGGGTTGTCCGACGCGGCGAGGGCGTCCTCAAGGCTGATGTTGCCGGCATGGAACAGGCGGATCAGCGACTGGTTGAACGTCATCGTGCCGTAGTAGCTGCCCTCGGCGAGCGCCTTCGGCAGTTGGCGCGTCTGGCCCTGTTCGAGCAGTTCGCGCACGGTCGGCGTGTTGATCATCAACTCGACCGCCGGGACCATGGCCGTGCCGTCCTTGTTCTTGATCAGACGCTGCGAGCAGACGCCGGCGAGGTTGAGCGCTAATTGCAGGCGCAGCAGCTCGTGCTGGTGCGGCGGGAAGAACGAGACGATGCGCTCGACGGTCTGCATGGCGTTGACCGTGTGCAGCGTCGAGAAGACCAGGTGGCCGGTCTCGGCCGCCGACAGGGCCGCCGACACGGTCTCGGCGTCGCGCATCTCGCCGATGAGGATCACGTCCGGCGACTGGCGCATCGCCTGCCGCAGGGCCTCGGCGAAGCTGGTCACGTCGACGCCGATCTCGCGCTGGCTGATGATCGAGCGCTTGTCCTCGAAGCGGAACTCGATCGGGTCCTCGATCGTGACGATGTGCTTGTTCATCGTCCGATTGACGTACTCGAGCATCGACGCGAGCGTCGTCGACTTGCCGGATCCGGAGACGCCGGTGGCAAGGACGAGGCCGCGCTTGAGCGCGGCCAGTCGCTTCAGCGGCTCAACCGGCAGGTTGAGGTCATTGAACGAAGGGATCTCGTTCTTGATGGCGCGGAAGACGAGGCCGTGCTCACCGCACTGACGGAAGGCGTTGCAGCGGAAGCGCCCGACGCCCGGCAGCGCCAGCGAGGAGTCGGCGGCGCCCGCGCGCTTGAACTCGGCGAGCAGATGGTCGCCGAGCACCTCGTCGATGTACGAGCGCATCAACTCCGCCGGCAGCGGCTGGTCGCCGAGGAAGCGGATGACGCCAGCGACGCGAACCGCGGGGCAGCCATTGGCCTTGAGCACCAGGTCGGACGCGCCCTCCTTCACCATGATGCGCAGGAAGTCGCGCAGCTTCGGCAGGCGACTGGCGGGCAGCGCCCCGGCGGGCGCTCTGGCCGTCGCATTGGCCGTCGCGGCGGTGGTTGCGGCGGCAGGAACGTCAGCGGGTGGCTGGTTCGGGCTGGTCACGCGGGTCCTCCGCCGGCCGTATCGGCATTTCCGGGCCGCCGCCCGCAGCCCTTCGCGGCCCCGCCAGAGCCACCCCAGCGCCCTTATGTCCACGGGGTCCACAGGCTCGCTGTGGCCGCGGCCTCATGAGGCCGCCTGACCCGTGCATCACGGCGTCGCGGCGGGCGCTCAGTCGGTCGGGAACGGCCGCGGAAGCGCCGACAGCACCGACCAAACGGCAGCGAGCAGGTCCTTCAGGCCAGCGCCGGTGGCGCTCGAAACTGCCAACACCGGCTGACCAATGGCGGTCGCCAGCGCCTGTGCGCGCGCGCGGCCGGCCTCGTCCTCGACCTTGGTGGCGACGATGACGGTCGGACGACGCGCCAGTTCCGGCGCGTAGCCGGCGAGTTCCTGGCGGATCACGCGCCAGGCTTCCTCGGGCGGTTGCAGCGGCAGGTCGCCGCAGTCGACGAGGTGCAGCAGCAGCCGAGTGCGCTCGATGTGCTTGAGGAACTTGTCGCCGAGGCCGCGGCCCTGCGAGGCGCCCTCGATGAGGCCGGGGATGTCGGCGATGACGAAGGTCGCTTCGCCCGGCCCCTGCGCGATGCCAAGCATCGGCTCGAGCGTAGTGAACGGATAGCCGGCGATCTTCGGCCGCGCGCGCGTCAGCGTTGACAGCAGCGTCGACTTGCCCGCGTTGGGCAGTCCGACCAGTCCGACGTCGGCGATCAGTTTGAGCGACAGCAGCACGCGTCGCTCCTCGCCCCTCTTGCCGAGTTCGGCCTTGCGCGGCGTGCGGTGCGTCGCGGTGGCGAAGTGCGTGTTGCCGCGGCCGCCGTAGCCGCCGCGCGCCAGCACCCATGGCCGATCGGGCGTGTCGAGGTCCATCAGCAGGTTGCCGCGCTCGGCGTCGAGCACCTGCGTGCCGAGTGGCACCTCGATGACCATGTCCTCCGCGTCCTTGCCGCCGCAGTTCTGTGGCAGGCCCTGGCCGCCATTCTTGGCCTCGAACGTGCCGCGGCCGGTGAGGTGGAACAACGTGTTGCAGTGCGTGGTCGGCAACAGGATCACGTCGCCGCCGTCACCGCCGTCGCCGCCGTTGGGACCGCCCTTCAGGGTCTTGGCGTCGCGCAGGAAGCAGATGCAGCCGTCGCCGCCCTTGCCGGCGCGGACATGAATCTCGAGTTCGTCGACGAACATGGCTGCGGATCGACGAACGCGCCACCCGCGGCTCGCGCGGGCGGCACGGGCTCAGCCGTTGGACGGGAGCGGATCGACGTGGACCTTGCCGTTGCCCTGGAAGCGCACGATGCCCTCGGCGACCGAGAACAGCGAGTCGTCGCCGGCCCGACGGACGTTGAGACCGGCGCGGAACTTGGTGCCGACCTGGCGGACGATGATCGAGCCAGCCTTCACGCGCTGGCCACCATAAGCCTTGACGCCACGGTACTGCGGGTTGCTGTCCCGGCCGTTCTGCGTCGAGCCCTGACCCATCTTGTGTGCCATGGGAGGTTCCTTTCTTCGAGTGTTCGGGGGTTGCGAGTCGGGGAGGCCTTCCGTCGCCGGCCTTGCCCAGGGGGCGCGGCCGCCAACGGCGCAGCCGTGCGGATCAGCCGTTGATCGTCTCGATCTGGACGACGGTGTACTGCGCGCGGAAACCGCGGCGACGGCGGCTGTTCTTGCGGCGCTTCCACTTGCCGGTGATCACCTTCGGGCCCTTCACCTGGCGCACGACCTTGCCGACGACCGAGGCGCCGGCGACGTGCGGCGTGCCAATCTTGCCGACGCCTTCGCCGCCGAGCAGGCAGACCTTGTCAAAGGTGATCGCGTCGCCTTCGGCGGCGCCCTTGCGGAGGTGGATCTGGATGCGGTCACCGGGCTGGACCCGGTACTGCTGGTTGCGGTCGTCGACGACGGCGTACATGCGGCGCTCTGGGCGAAAAGGAAGGGGCGGAGAAGGTAGCGAAGGGGCAGAGGGTGTCAAGCCTTCCCTCTGGCCGCATGGGCCGGGCGCCGGCCGGCGCCCGCCCCCATCCGCCGTTGGCGAAGGCCGGTCAGGCCTTCACGCCGAGCCCGGCGGGAATGGCGATCCGCGCCTCCTGGCCATCGCCGGTCATGAAGCGGTAGTGCACGACGTCGATCGGGTAGCTGACCTCGGGGCGGAAGACGATCGACTTGCCGACCGCGTCCTCGAGTTCCAAGACGGCGCGACGCTTGTAGTTGACCAAGTAGTCGGCGACCGCCGGCGCGACGAAGACCTGCAGGACCGAGAAGCCCTTGAGGTTGACGAGCGCGCGCGACTCACGCAGCACCGACAACGCCTTGCTCTGCACAGTGCGCGACCAGCCAGCGCCCTTGCAGTGCGGACACTGCATGAACACCGTGCGCTTGAGGCCCGGACCGACGCGCTGGCGCGTGATCTCCAGCATGCCGAACGGACTGATCCGGCCGACCTTGATGCGCGCGCGGTCGCCGCGCAGCGCGTCGATCAACTTGCGCTCGACGCCGCGGCGCTGCTTCTCGTGCGCCATGTCGATGAAGTCGATGATGATCAGACCGCCAAGATCGCGCAGACGCAGTTGGCGAACGATCTCGGGAATCGCATCGAGATTGGTGCGATACGCGGTCTCGTCGGTGTCGCCGCCAGCCTTGTACTTGCCGGAGTTGACGTCGATGGCGACCAGCGCCTCGGCCTGGTCGATGACGATCGACGCGCCGTTGGGCAGCTCGACCTTGGGCTGGTAGAGCGACTCGACGTCCTTCTCGATGCCGAAGTGGTGGTACAGCGGCGTCGTCATCGCGTGCTGCTTGATGCGATCCGCCATGTGCGGCATCAGCTTCTCGGCGAAGTCGCGGATGCGCAGGAACACGTCCTCGCAGTCGACGACGACATCGGCGATGTCGGGCGTGAACTGGTCGCGCATCGCCTTCAGCACGAGGTCCGACTCCTGGTACAGCAGCGCCGGGGCGCGCGTGAACTTGAGCCGCTGGGCGACCATCTCCCAGATCTTCTTGAGGTAGTCGCGGTCGCGCTGCAGGTCCTGCAGGCTCTTGTTGACGCCGGCGGTGCGCACGATGAAGCCGATGCCACCGTCGCCGGTCTCGTCGAGCTCGCGAACGATGCGCTTGAGCCGCTTGCGTTCGTGGCCGTCCTCGATCTTCCGCGACACGCCGCACTTGGGCAGGCTCGGCATCAGCACGAGGCAACGGCCGGGCAGCGACACGTAGGTCGTCAGCGTCGGGCCCTTGCTGCCGATGCCTTCCTTGGTGATCTGGACGACGACTTCCTGGCCCTTCTTGAGCAGCTGGTCGATCGTCGGCCGCGGGCCGCGAGGGCGTCGGTCGCCGCCGCGATCCCGGCCACCGCGTCGGCCGCGCCGGCCGCGCCGGTCGCCGTCCTGCTGTTGGCCGTTGGGCTGGCCGCCCTGGCCGTCCGGCGCCGTCGCCGGCGCGCCGCCGCCCGGTTCGCCAGCCGGCGCATCGCCGCCGTGGGGCTCGCCGCCGGCAAGTTCGTCGCCGCCGGGCTCACCAGCCGCCGCCATGGCGAGCGGCTTCTCACCGTTGATGCCATCGCCGAAGCCGTCGCCCCCGTCGGCGGCGTCCCCTTCGCCGGCGTCGGCGGCGTGCGGCTCGTCGTCGGGCTCGGGCACCACCTCGTCGCCCGCGTCGGCGTCGCCAGCATGGTCGTCGCCCGCGTTCGGGTCGACCGGCTCGGCGTCGTCGTGGTCGCCGTCGGCGATGGAGACGTTCGACTCCTCACGCGGTTCCTCGTGCGCGCGCGCCGCCGGCGCGGCGCCGCCCGCATCGTCGTCGTCGTCGTCGACCAAGGCCTGCTGCGTCGACTCGGGGCTGTCGTCGACGTCGACGCGGGCGCGACCCTCGATGACATCCTCGAGCTGGAATTCGGGGCGGCCGTAGGCAGGCAACACGTCGCTGACGTGCAGGAAGCCGTTCATCCGCCCGCCGAACGCGACGAATGCCGCGCCGATGCTGGACTCGATGTTGACGACCTTGCCTTTGTAGATGTTACCTAGATAGGCCTCGCGGTTGGCCAACTCGACGTGCAGCTCCTGCAGCACGCCGTCCTCCACCACTGCGATCCGGCTCTCTTCCGGATCGATGGCGTTGATGAGCATCCTCTTCAAGGGAATCCTTTTCGTGCGGAATGCCGCCGTGCGGAACGGCGGCCCCCAGGATCGCTGCAGCGCGCGCAGGCGACCGGGCGGACGCGAACGTCCGCGGCGGCGCGCCGGTGGCAGGGCAAAGCCCGATCCACGGCGCCGTGTCGACCGATTGGGGAGGGGTGAAAACAAGCCCACGCCGAGTCGACGGAACCGGAGCCGCGCGCGAGGATTCGCGCGATGACGCGCCGATCGGCGCGGTGCAAGGGCTCAGGCTGGCCATCACAGGCGTGGAGGGTCCATCGGGACGGTCGGCAGCCGGGGACCGCCAAGACCGTGCTCCCCATGACATCCGGGGAGCGCCACTATGGTAATGCGGAGCAGCGCCCTGCTCAACGCCAGATTGGCCGGCGGCGGGCGCGAGGCAGGGCCCGCCGCGGCTCTGCCGGGCTCACAGGCTCCTGCCGAAGATCGCTTCGCGCTGCTGCGCCATGTTCGAGTGGTCGATCCGGCGCTCCTCGAGGGCGCGCAGCATCGCCTTCTTGACGTCGCCGTCGCCGCGGAGCAGCTCGGGCGTGATGAACACCAGCAGGGTGGACGTCGTGTCCTGCTTCGACTTGCCCTTGAACAGGTAGCCGAGCACCGGAATGTCGCCCAGGAGCGGCAGCTTGGTGACCGTCTCGGTCTCCGATTTGGTCTTCAGGCCGCCGAGGACGGCGGTCTGGCCGCTGCGCAGCAGGACGGTCGTCGACAGCGTGCTCGACGCGACGCGCGGCAGGGCGATCACGCCCTCCTGGCCGCCGGTGCCGACGGTGAACACGTCGAAGCCGGCCGGAGCCAGCGACGAGTTGCCGGTGCCCGTCAGCGCCGTGCGCTGCGGGACGACCTGCATGATCACCTTGTCGGTGCCCGGCACGACGTGCGGCGTGGTCAGCAGCTGGAAGCCGACGCTGACCGGCGACTCGTCGCCTTCCTCGAGCGCCAGCAGCAGGCCGCCCGCCTGGCCCTGCTCAACGCGGGCCTGGGCATAGCGGACCGCCTCGCCGACGAAGATCGTCGCCGGCTGGTGGTCCAGCGTGACGATCTGCGGCGCCTGGACGATCTCCGAGCGCGTGTCCTTCTTCAGCAGGCGCAGCGTCGCCGTGACCTGCGTCATGTTCAGCGCGCCGAACACGACGTTCGGGATCGACGTCTCGCCAGGGTTGCGCGTCGCGTCCGCGAACGGACCCACGCCCTGGCCGCTGTTGTCGCCCGTCGGATTGGCGATGATGCGATCGTCCCAGCCGCCCGAACCCAGGTTGAACGGCAGGTTGGTCGGAATCTGGCCGAGGCCGAGCGAGGCGGTGTAACCGCTGCCGCCCGGATTGATGCCGACATCGAGGATGTCCTCGTTGGTCGTGGTGACGAAGCGGACGTCCAGCTGGATCTGCGCCGGCTCGACGTCGATCAGCTCAATGGTGCGACGAATGCTGTCGACCACCATGCGCGTGTCCTTGACGACGATGACGTTCTGCTCCTGGATGTACTCCAGCGAGCCGATGTCGGGCGTGACCATCTTCTTCAGCGTGTCGATCAGCGAGAACATCAGCTGACCAGGCTGCATCGGCTGGCGGTTGCGCAGGTCGTCGAGGTACTCCGATTGGATGAACGGCACCAGGGTCGAGCGCGGGCGCACGTAGCGCAGCATGAACGACTCGGAGACGAGATCCTGTTGGACGTTGGACGGCGGGATCACGCGCAGCACGCCGCGCGCCTCCTCCACCACCACGAAGCCGAGCGTCTTGACGACGGCCTCGAGGGCGTCGCGCCAAGGGATGTTCTTCAGGCGCACCGTGATCGAGCCCTTTACCTCGGGCGCGACGACGATGTTGGCGCCTGAAATCTTGGCGATCGTGTCGACGACCTTCTGGATGTCCGTGTTCTCGAACGAGAACGTGGTCTTGGGCGGGTTCTCGATCTTGAGCACGCCGCCATCGACCTCGGTCACGATGCAGCCGGCCTGCTCGGCGACGAGCTTCAGCGCCTGGCGCCACGGCACGTCCTGCAGGTCGATGGTCACGATCGCCTCGATCGAGGGATCCATGATGATGTTGGCGTTGGCCTTCTTGCTGATGCTGGCCACGACCTCGCGGAGGTCGCGGTCCTTCAGCCGCAGCGTCAGACGGCTCGAGCGCTCGCTCTCGGCCTCGGCGCGAATGTCATCCGGCTTCTGGCCTTGCGCCGCCGGCTGCTGAGCCGGGTGCTGCGGGCTCGCCGGTTGCTGCGCAGCAGGCTGCGGCGGCGCCGCCGGGTCCTGGGCATTGCTAACCGCGAGCAACAACAGAGCCGCCAGCCCACACGCAATTGCCTTGATGACTGTTTGCATTGTCGATCCTTGTCCCCTTCGGGTCGCTGGCGTCGTCAACCGCCGCAACGCTTTCGATCTGCGCCACGACGTCCTTGGTGAATCGGCAGACCGGGGCGGCGAGCTTTAGCCAGCGATCAGGCCGGCGCGCGCGAACGTCCGGTCACATCGTCCGTACGAGCGTGAGTCCACGGAATACGAACCAGATCTGCTCCTCTTCGACCAGCTTGACCAGCAGGTCGTCGGAGACGTACTCGCCCTCCTCGTAGGTCTCGCCGTTGAGGAGCACGCCCGAGCGGCCCTCCTGATTGACCACGACGCCCTGGACTTTGAGGTCGAGCGCCTTGAAGTCGAGCGCGATGGTCGCCTTCACGTGCCAAGCCTTCGCCTGGACGGCGAATTCGTGGCGCGAGTCCTCGGCGGGCACGGCGACCCGGGCGAACAACAACTCGTAGCGGGTCTTGGCCTGCTCGAGTTGGCCGCTGTTGCAGTCGGCGGCCATGTCGGCGACCAGCTGGCGCAACTCGGCCTCGGACAGGTACGGGTCCTTCGGCGCGCCGCCCTTGGCGACAGCTTCGCCTCGCAGATCCTCCAGTTGGGCGACGACCTCGCGCGCCCAGCGGAGCCGATACGGCGGGTAGGTGACGATCGGCGCGTCGGCCTCGACCTGGAGCGCCAGCTTGTCGAGACCGTCCTTCAAGCTCTTCGCAAGCGAGTACTGCTCGAACAACGTCGTGTCCTGCTGCTTGATGCGCTGCTGGATGTCGCGCAGGCGCGCGAGCTCGCCAAGGTTGCGCTTGAGCACCTCGCGCTGCTCCTCCTGCGTCGGGCCCGGCGCCGTGGCGTCGCCGCGCTCGCGCGGGTCGACGAGGACGTCGCGACGGCCAAGCGCGCCACGATGCTCGTAGCGGTCGATGCGGATGGCCTGCATCCGCTTCCAGATCTCCTCGCGGAGCTGCTCCTTGAGGTCCTGGTACTCGGGGATCTGGACCTCCTTGCCGTCGCCCCTGCCGTTGTACGAGTACGTCTGCAGCGTCAGCTTGAACAGGTGCACGACATCGCCGTCGCGCGTCTTCTCCTTGTCCCCGCCGGCGCCCGACGAGATCTGGAACTCGGTGATGCTCACGAACCGCTCGAAGTTCTCGACGAGGTTCATGAACTTGATGGCCTGCCACAGCGTGGCGGTCATCTCGTACGAGTACTCGATGGGAGTGAACCGATCGGTCGACTTCGAGCCGCCGCGCTGCTTGTTCACCAGCGAGCTGCTCTTGACGCCCGACTGCCGGTTGAACTGGTTGAGCATGCGGAGGAAGTCCGTCAGCTCCTTGTCGTCCGGCAGGATCTTGATGTACTCGCCGAGGTTCTCGCGCAGGATGATGACGTCGCGCTCGAGCGCGGGGACTTGACGAATGCGACTGTCGGCCTTGTCGATGAGGTCCTGCTTCAGCTGGGCCTGAACGTTGGTCTCGTCGATCAGGCCCTGTGCCCAGTAGATGCCGCCGCCGGCCGTTAGGCACAGCAGCGTTGCGGCGCCGCCGATGGTGTAGACGAGCTTCGATTGCGTCCAGTTGGCCATGGTCGGGATCCTCACTTCTTGGCCGGTGCCTTGGCCGGAGCGCCAGCCTGCGGCTTGGCGACGGTGGGCTGGAATTGCAGGCTCAGGTCGAAGCGCAGCGAGGTCGGCGGCACGCGGCCCCCGTCCTCGTCGAGCGTCCAGTTGGGGTCGGACAGGGTGACTTCCTTGCCGAACGGAGCGGCGGCGACGTCATCGTGGAAGTTGGCGAGCCGGTCCTGCTCGTCGCCCTGGACCATGCACTTGAGCTGCACGGTGGCGCCGCGGACGGAATCGCCCTGGACCACGACGCTGTCGAACCAGGCGAGGTGTTTCTCGGAGTCGCCAGCGTTGTTGACGACGTCGATCATCTCGTCGAGGAACTTCGACCAGACGCGACGCGACTTGCCGATGTCCTGGATCGTCTGCACGCGGCTCGTGTAGTCGGCCTTGTTGGCTTCGAGCTGGTCGACGTACTGGACCTTGCGCTGGCGGTCCGCGAGTTCACTGGACTTGGCCACGAGGCGCTGCTCAGCGGCCTTCAGTTCGCCGAACCACTTCAGGCTCAACCAGCCGACTGAGGCGCTGACCGCCAACGTCGAGACGAAGGCGACCGCGAGAACCCTGGCTGACAGGCGGGTGCCGCGGCGGAGGTCAGCGGGGAGCAGATTGATGCGGATCATGGCGTGTTCCTCAAGAAGCGGCGGCCAACCCGACCGCGACGGCGAGTTGGGGCGCTAGTTGGTTGAGACGCTCGACGTCGACGTTGTCGGCGCGGACCTTCAGGCCTTCGACGGGGTTCCACGTCTTGGTGCGCTTCTCGAAGACACGCTCGAAAGTCTCCTCGAGGAACGGCAACAGCGCGGTTCCGCCGGTCAAGCGCACCTCCTGCACCTCGCCGTCGAACTGGTTCTCGAAGAAGTCGAAGCTCAGCTTGATCTCGTTGCCCAAGTCGTCGAGCGCCTGCGCGCAAGCCTCTTGCACGATCGCCAACTGGTCGCCTGGGTTGCGCTTGAGCTGCTCGGCCTGCATTGGCTCGAGGCCGGTGCGCCGCGCAATCGCGTTGGTCAGGTCCTGGCCGCCCATGCCAACCTCGCGCGCGAAGCAGCTGATGTTGTCGCGCAGCACGTTGATCGAGGTCTTGGTCGCGCCGACGTCGATCAGCGCCACCGTGCGACCCGGCTCGTTGATGCCCGGGTGGACGAGGTCGCCGAGCTCCCACGCATTGCCGAGGGCGAAGCCGTCGACGCCGACGAGCGCTGGCTGCAGGCCCAACTCGGTCAGCATGCGGGCGTGGTCGGCGACGATCGTCTTCTTGGCGGCAACGAGCAGGACCTTCATCTCCAGCTTGCCGGCCGCGTCGGTCGAGACGCTGAGCTTCTGCGCGTCGAGTTCAACCTCGTCGACGTCGAATGGGATGTACTTGTCAGCGTCGAGGCGGGCGGCCTGCAGCAGCTTGTCGTCCGATATCTCGGGCATGCCGATATAGCGGAAGACCACGTTCTTGCCGCTGACCGCGGTGGCCACCCGCTTGCTGCGGAAGCGCGCGACCCGCATCAGTTCGGCGATGGCGTCCTGACGCGCAGCCTCGTTCGAGACGTCCATCTGCGCGTAGCCGGTGATGACGTGGTCGTACTTGTCGCGGGTCAGTTCGACGGCCTTGATGCAACTACTGCCGATGTCGAGTCCGACAATGCTCTTGCGCTGATTCAGCATGATCAGTGGCTCCTGCGGAAAGACTGCGCTGCCGTGGCGATATCGGCATGTCGGATAGCACAGGTTGAACGGCCAATCGCCGGCCTGAGACGGTGTCGCCGTCGCGCCGCCGCACGACGCCCGCGGCAGCGCGACGGGCCGGCGGCCGGCCGGCCGGACGGAGTTCGCGACTCGGCCGAGGCGCCGGTCGCATGGGGCCATGGCGCGCCCGATGGTCGGTCCGTCAGTCCTCGCCGAAACCAGCCGCGACCAGATCCGCCAGCGCGCGCAGCATGGCCTCGGCGTCCGGACCGACCGCTGCGAGCTCAAGCTCCGTGCCAGGCTCGGCCGCGAGCATCATCATCCCCATGATCGACTTGCCGTCGACGCGCTCGTCCTGGTCGACGCGGCCGACCTGGATTTCGCTGGCGTAGGCGTTCGCCGTCTGCACGAACAGGTGCGCCGGTCGCGCGTGCAAGCCTTGGCGGTTCGTCAGCGTGACGCGCAGTCGGCGCGTCGCCGCGTCGCTCACAGCCCCGCCTTGGCTGTCATCTCACGCAGCAGCTCGCGCATCGCCGCCGGATCCTTCGCCTCGTGCAAGAAGCGGCGGAAGTCGGCGTTGCGCGCAAGGCTCGCGATCCAACGCAGGCATTGGAGATGACTCTCCGGCTCGCTCGCCGGCGACACCAGCAGGAAGGCCGTGTGCACCGGCCGGCCGTCGATGGCCTGCCATTCGAGCCCGGTCTTGCAGCGGGCGAGCACGAGCGTCGTGCGCGCGACCTCGTCGCCTTTGACGTGCGGCACGGCGACGGAGTTGCCGAGTCCCGTGCTGCCGATCGACTCGCGGTCGGCGAGGCGCTTGTGCAGCGATTTCTGCGCCTTCGCCGGGAACGCCCCGACCGCCATGGCCGCAGCGAGCAGTTCCTTCAAGGCCGCTTCCTTGGTCGCGGCCTCGAGCTGCCCGACCATCGCCGCCGCGCCGATCAACTGCTGGATCATGGGCGGGAGTGTCCGGCATCCGGCCACGCGGCGCAATGTCGGACCGGCAGGCGTCGCCCGATCAGTCGCGCAGCGACTTGCGGACGACGTCCTCGTACGTCTCCTCGCGCTCGTCTTCGGCGCGCGCCGCCCGCCGGGCCGGTCGCTGGGCCGCACCCTTGCGGCCCGGGTTCTTGTGGCCCTTGCGGATCTCCTTCTGCTTGCGCAGCTGGGCGACCAGCTTGTCGATCAGCAGGTCGATCGTGGCGCTGAACGACGTGCCGCGATCCTTGGTGACCAGCGGCGCGCCGCGGCGCAGATGCGCGATCAACTCGACCTCGGGGTTCTTGTGGGCGTGGTCGGCGACGACCTCGATGCGCACAAGGCGGTCGGCGAAGCGGGACAACCGCGTCATCTTCTTGGCGGCGTGCTCCTGCATGCGCTCGGTGATGTGGTCGTGGCGGCCCTTGAACTCGATGGTGATGGCGTCGTCGGACATGGGATGTGTTGGCGAGGGATACCGTGGCGAAGGCGACGGCGCGAGGGCCGATCCCCCAAGGTAGTCGCAGTACGCAGTCGCCCTCAGCGTGCCCGACCGGCTCAGAAACCCCAGAACTTGACTTCCGGCGCGAGCTCGACGCCGAAGGTTTTGCGCACGCGGGCGCGCACCTCGCCCATCAGGGCGACGAACTCCGCCGCCGAGCCGCAGCCGTCGTTGACGAAGTAGTTGGCGTGCACCGGGCTGACTTCGATGCCGCCGATGCGCAGGTTCTTGCAGCCTGCGGCCTCGATGAGTCGGCCGGCGGCGTCGCCCGCCGGGTTGCGGAACACGCAGCCGACGCTGCGCATCGACACCGGCTGGCTGGCGTTGCGCTGCTTCAGCGAAGCCGAGAACCGCGCGGCGATCGCCTGCCGGTCATCGGGCGTCAACTCGAACGTCGCCTGCACGACGATCGCGTCGTCGAGCCCGCCGTCGCGATAGCAGGCGCGGAAGCGATCGCGGCCGTGCACGACGACGTTGCCGTCGCGGTCGACCAGCGTGAGCGACACGAGGTGCTCGAAGGTCTCGCCATCGCGCGTGCCGGCGTTCATCGCCACCGCGCCGCCGACCATCGCCGGGATGCCGGTCAGCTTCTCGAGTCCCGCCAGCCCCGCCTCCTTGGCGGCTCGCAGCAGGCTCGGCAGGGTCACGCCAGCACCGGCGGTGATGCGGTTGCCATCGCGCTGGATGCGATTGAGGCTCGGCAGGTGCAACAAGGCGCCGCGCACGCCCTCGTCGGCGATCACGACGTTGCTGCCGCCGCCAAGGACGCGCAGCGGCACGTCGCGTTCGCGGCAGGCGCGCACCGCCAGGGCCACGTCCTCCTCGGCGTATGGCTCGAGGAACCAGTCGGCCGGCCCGCCAATGCGCAGGTGCATGTAGGGCGCCAGCACGACGCGCTCGCGGACGGCCCCGCGCATGGCGGCGAGAGCAGACCGGAGATCCAGATCAGATGCCTGCAACGATGCCTCCCAAGGCGCGATCGATGTCACCCGCCCCCATCAGCAACACCACATCGTCGGGACGACGCCGGGCCAGCGTGAACACCGACGCGCCGTCGACGCCACCGATGGCGTCCGACTCGCCGCCCGCCGAGCGGATCTCGGCGACGAGATCCGCGGCGCACACGGACGCCGTGATCTCGGTCGACTCGCGCGCACCGTAGATGTCGACGACGCCGACAACGTCGGCGCCGGCCAGCGCCGCGCCGAACTCCTTGAGCAGCTGCTTCGTGCGCTGGTGCTGGTGCGGTTGGAACACGGCGACGAGGCGGCGGCCCGGAAAGCGCTGACGCGCCGCCGTCAGCACGGCGCGCAGTTCCGCCGGATGGTGCGCGTAGTCGTTGATGAGCACGCCTCCCTGCGGGCCGGTGTGCATCTCGAAGCGCCGGCGCACGCCGCCGAACGTGCCGACGCCGCAGGCCGCGCCCTCCAAGTCGGCGCCGGCGATCCAGCACAGGCCGAGCGCGAACAACGCGTTGTACAGGTTGTGCCGGCCCGAGAGCGCCAGCTGCACGCGCTGCAGGCGCCGGCCGTGCAGCAACGGCACGAATGAGAAGCGGCCGAGGTTCTCGGCGACGTCGAGCGCGCGGATGTCGGCATAGAGTCCGCTGCCGACGGTGAGGATGCGCACGTCGCTGCGCAGGCCGGCGAGTACGCGGCGTGGCACGCTCTCCTCCACCAGCGCCGTGCCGCCGGGCCGCACGCGCGCGAGATAGTCGGCAAACGCCGCTTCCAGCTCGTCGGTCGTCGGAAAGCAGTCGAAGTGGTCGTGGTCGACGTTGAGGATCGCGGCGCCGAACGGCCGCAAGTTGTGGAAGCTGCGGTTGAACTCGCAGGCCTCGACAACGAACTCCTGGCTGTGGCCCCAGCGGCCGTTGCCACCGAGCTCGGGCACCTCGCCGCCGATCAGGTGCGACGGATCAACGCCGCCGCCGCGCAGGGCCGCGACGGTGAGGCCCGTGGTCGTGGTCTTGCCGTGCGTGCCGGCGATCGCCAGCGTACGGCGACCCTCGCTGAGCCGGCCGACCGCCTCGGCGTACAGCAGCGACGTGAAGCCGCGGCGCACGCACTCCTGCACCTCGAGATCGGACGCCGGCACCGCGGCGCTGCGCACGACGTAGCCATCGGCGCCGACGATGCGTTCGGGGCGGCAGCCGGTCCAGACATCGACGCCTTCGGTCGCAAGTGTCACGAGCACTGCGCCGCCGACCGCGTCGCTGCCGGTGACGACGCAGCCGCTGCCGGCGAGCAGGCGGGCTAGCCCGCTGACGCCGGCGCCGGCGACGCCGACGAAGTGGAAGCGGTTGCTGACGAAGGAGGCGCCGAAGACTCCTTGGGTGGCGCTGGGCACGGCCACGGCGTCGCTAGCGAGCACATCGGTCACGAAGCGGCCTCCGCCGGCGCCGCGGACGTCAGACCCATGTCGCGCAGGATCGCGCCGGCGGCGTCGCCCGGCAGCAGGCCGCACGCGGCCTTGCCCATGCGCTGCAGCCGCGCTGGATCACTGAGCAGGCTCTGTAGGAGTTCGCTGAGACCCGCGATCGTGAGTCGGCTCTCCTCGACGATCCACGCCGCGCCCGCGTTGGCGAGCACCTCGGCGTTGCGCAGTTGCTGACGGTCTTTGTGGTGCGGATACGGCACGATGACCGCGGGACGACCGACCGCGCACAACTCGGCGACGGTGGTGCCGCCGCCGCGGCAGACAACGAGGTCGGCCGCGCCGAACAAGCGATCCATGTCGAGCGCGACGGCGCGCACGTCGGCGACCAGCGAACGGTGCGCCTGCGCGTACAACGCCCGCACCGCCTCGTCGCGGCCGAGGCCGGCAAGGTGCACGACCTGCGCCGGCAGCGCCATCAACGCGAGCGCCTGCGGCACGATCTCGTTCAGCGACTTTGCGCCCTGGCTGCCGCCGGTGACGAGCACCATCGGCACGTCGTCGCGGAGACCCAACTGGCGGCGCGCCTCGGCGCGCTCGATGCGGCCGAGTTCGGGACGCAACGGGGTGCCGGTCACCAGCGCGCGTGGCGCCTCGGCGTCGGGCGCTGGCAAGCCGTGGTAGATGCGCTCGGCGAGCGGCGACAGGATGCGATTGGCGCGGCCGATGATTGCGTTCTGTTCGAGCAGGTAGACGGGCTTGCCGAGGCTGCGGGCCGCCAACGCGACCGGCACGGAGGGTCGGCCGCCGGTGCTGACGATGCAGTCGATCTGCTCCTCGCGCAGGATGCGCCGCGCCGCCGCGGTCGCGCGCAGCACCCAGAACGGCAGCGCTAGCTTCGAACGGCCCACCGGTGGCAGTTCCACGCCGGCGACATTGGGCAGCTGGCGGCGAAGCATCTCGCGCTCCACCTCGCGGCCCTCGGTGACGAACAACGGTCGATGGCCCGACGCCACCATGGCGCGGGCCAGGACCATCGCCGGCATCAGGTGGCCGCCGGTGCCGCCGCTGACGAGACAGACGCGCTGCACCATGCGATCACTTCTTGGGTAGCTTGATCGTCATGCCGGCGCGGAGCTTCTCCGGCGGCACGCCAGGGTTGGCCGCGATCACGGCGGCGGTGCGCCTGCGGCCGCCGAGCTGGTTGATGGCGATCTTCTCGTACGAGTCGCCCTTGCGAACCACGTAGTCGCTCATGCCGTCGGGGGGCATCGGCAACGGCGAGTCGATCCCCGGCTTCGTCGTCGTCATCGCGGCGGACGGCGCGGCGGACGGCAGCTTCAGCTCCTGGCCCTCGCGCAGCTTTGACGGCTGCACGGCGGGATTGAGGCGCTGGATCTCAATCCAAAGCGACTCCTTGCCGAGCTTCGTGCGGGCGATGGTCGTGAACGTGTCGCCCTTCTGCACCTTGTAGATGGCGGGCGCCGGCTTCGGTATCGGCGCCGGCGCCGGCGCTGGCGTCGGCGAGGGGAGCTCGGCCGTGGCGGTGCCGCCCCCGAGCGCCGCCGGCCCCGGAGTCGGCGCCGACGTGACCGGCTCGGGCGCCGCCCGGAAGATGTCCTCGGCCAGTTGCGCGAGGTTGCCCTTGGGCTGCAGCGGCGCATTGACGTCGGCGCGAATCGGCTGTGCCGGCACGCGCACCGGCGGCGTGTCCCCGCCGCCCCAGATGGTGACGCCGAGGATCAGGAAGATGACGAGACACAGGACGTAGAGGCCGTACTTCTCGAGCTGGCCCATCGCTAACCCCTCCAGACTTGGAAACCGTGACGTGGAAACAAACTGCGCGGCGGTCGCCCGCCGTCACCGCACCGCCAACGCTTCGCCCGGCGAGAACGTGCCCGCGCGGTCGGTCCGCGCGGCGTTCCCGATCAGGCCCACTGCCGCAAGACAGAACACCAGGCTGGTGCCGCCCGTGCTAACGAACGGCAGGTCGATGCCCTTGGCCGGAGCCCACCCGCTGACCACGAGCAGGTTCACAGCCGCTTGCAAGCAGATCATCAAACTGTACCCGCAGATGACGTAGCGAAGGAAGCGATTCTTCGTCATGCACACCAGCCGATAGCCGATCCAGCCAAACGCCGTGAAGGCGAGCAACACGAAGAGCGTGCCGGCGAAGCCGAACTCCTCCGCGACGATCGCGAACACGAAGTCGTTGTTGGCCTCGGGCACGTAGTTCATCTTCATCCAGCCCTGGCCGATGCCGCGGCCGAACGCGCCGCCCGACCCGACGGCGATCAGGCCGAGGCCGACCTGACCGTCGTGCGGCGTGGACGCCATCTCGGCGATGCGTCGGCGGACGTAGTCGTGCTGCAAGGCGAAGTAGGCGAAGCCGGCGAGGCCAAGGCCGCCGAACGGCAGGAACCAGCGCAGGCGGACGCCGGCGACCATCGCGAGAGAGGAAGCGATGAAGATGATGATCAGCGCGTTGCCGTTGTCTGGCTGCAGGACCAGCGCCGCGACCAGCAGCGCGGCGCAGCCCATCGCCGGCAGGAAGCCGGCGCGAAAGCTGCCGACGCTGCTGCCGGCCTTCGCCAGCAGCCAGGCCATCGCGACCACCAGGAAGAACCGCGCCGGCTCGACCGGCTGCAGCGTCTGGCTGCCGATCTTGATCCAGCGGTAGGCGCCGTTGACCTTCTGGCCGAGCGCCAGCGGCAGCAGGCACGCGACCGTCGCGACGACGAACAGCGGCAGCGCCCACTGGCGGACCGTGCGCATCGGCACGATCGAAGCCAGCAGGAACAGCACGAGTCCGACCAGCACCTTGCTGCCCTGGTCGCGCATCACGGCCATCGGCCCGACGTCGACCTGGGAACCGCGCACCGACACGGCCATGACGAGGCCGAGGCAGCACAGCGCGACGACGACGAGCATCAGCCAGTCGAGTTCGCGGATCGGCGCGGCGCCGGCGCGGTCGTGGCGGGAAGCGGACAGGGCGATCATCAGCGCACCTTGAACAGCGCGAGGCTGCAGAGGGCGAGCAGGGCGGAGACGATCCACGTGCGCACGACGACGCGGGTCTCTGGCATGCCGCCGAACTGGAAGTGATGGTGCAGCGGGGCGCAGCGGAGGATCCGCTTGCCGCGCAGCTTGAACGAGGCCACCTGCAGGATCACCGACAGCGTCTCGGCCACGAACACGCCGCCGACGACCAGCAGCACCAGCTCGGTGCGGCTGACCAGCGCGGCGTAGCCGAGCGCGCCGCCGAGGCCGAGGCTGCCGACGTCGCCCATGAAGACGAGCGCCGGCGCGGCGTTGAACCACAGAAAGCCCAGCGCGCCGCCGAGCAACGCCGCCATCATCACCGTCAACTCACCCGCGCCGGCGACGTGCGGCACCAGCAGGTACTGCGCCCAGTCGACGCGACCGACCGCATAGGCGATGACCGCGTAGGCGAGCGACGCGGCGACGATGCAGCCGGTGGCGAGGCCATCAAGGCCGTCGGTGAGGTTCACGGCGTTCGCCGAGCCGGTGAGCACGAGCGCGGCCAGCGCCAGGAACGGCAGGCACCAAGCCCACGTCAGGTCGAAGGCGAAGTCCTTGAGGAACGGCACGTACAGGTGCGGGCCGCCGAGTTCGGCCTGCAGGCTGGCCGGACCCGCGAGCCACCAACCGACCAGCAGCGCGATCAAGGTCAGCGCGCCCTGCTTCTGGCGCTTGCTGATGCCGCGTTTCCCGGTGTCGTGCAGCTTGACCCAGTCGTCCCACAGGCCGACTGCGGCGAAGCCGCCGACGAGCACGATGCCGGGCAACGAGAAGCGGTTCGCGCCGTCGAAACGCAGCCAGAGGGCGCTGGCGACGAGGATCGCGCCGACGACGAACACGCCACCCATCGTCGGCGTGCCGCGCTTGTGCGCGTGTAGGTCCTCGAGCTTCTGCGAGCCCGTGCCGTCGATGCGCTCGCCGACGCCGAGGTTGCGCAGCCAGGCAATGACGCGGCCGCCAAAGAGGATGGCGAGCAGGAAGGCGGTCACCGCCGCGCCGGCCGCGCGGAACGAGATGTAGCCGAACAGCCGGCCGAGATCCTCGGAGAACAGCCACGACACGAGCCAGTGGATCATGCGCCGGCGGCCCCCGCGCCGGCGCCGCCAGTGGCCGCCCCAAGGTCGGCGACGAAGCGGTCGACGAGGCGGTCCAACTGGACGCCGCGCGAGGCCTTGCACAGCACGCGATCGCCGGCGCGCGCTTCGGCGCGCAGCAGCGCCAGCGCGGCGTCGATGTCCGGCACGCGATGCACGCGCGCAGCCGGCAGACCGGCGGCGATCGCGCCGTCGGCGATCGCGTCGGCGTCGCCGCCGCCCACCGTCACCAGCAGGTCCTGGCGCGTGCGCACGACCTCGGCGCCGACCTGACGATGCAGCGCCGCCGACTCGGCGCCGAGCTCGCGCATCTCGCCAAACACGGCGATACGACGGCCGCCCGGCGCCATGCCGGCCAGCGCCTGCAGGGCCGCGGCGGCCGACTGCGGGTTCATGTTGTAGGTGTCGTCGACGACCGTGACGCCGGCGATGACCTTGGGCTCGAGCCGGCGCGACGCAGCAGGCAGGCGCGCGAGCGCCTCGACGATCGTCTCCTCGGCGACACCGAGGCGGCTCGCCGCGGCGATGACCGCCAATGCGTTGTAGACGCTGTGCGTGCCCAGGCGCGCCAGCGTGACCGGCCGCTTGCCCTGTAGCAGGAAGGTCGTGCCGAGCGCGTGGAAGCGCACGTCGGTGGCGAACCAGTCGGCGGGGCCGCCGCCGCTCGCCGAGCCGACGCGGAAGAACTGCACCTCGGCCTTGGTCGCCGCGGCCATCGCGCGGCAGTTGGCGTCGTCGCCATTGAGGATGCACAGGCCGTCGTCCGGCAGGCTCGCCGGCAACGACGACTTCTCCTTGGCGACGCCGGCGATCGAGCCGAGACCCTGCAGGTGCGCAGCCGCGACGCAGGTGACGATGCCTATGTCCGGACGAGCGACGCCGGCCAACTGCGCGATCTCGCCGGGCGCGTTGGTGCCGATCTCGACCACGGCGGCGCGCGTGTCGGGCCGGATGCTGAACAGCGTGATCGGCACGCCGATCTGGTTGTTGAACGACTGCGGCGAGCGCACGGTCGGCATCGCCGCCGCAAGCACGGCGCCGAGCCATTCCTTGGTCGAGGTCTTGCCGCACGAGCCGGTGATGCCGACGACCTTGGCGCGCATGCGCCGACGGTGCTCGGCCGCGAGGTCGAGCAGCGCCTGCGTGGTGTCGCCGACGCGCACGACGAACGGCGTGCGGCTGGGAGCGATGCGGTCGAGCGCCGGCAGTTCGTGGCGCGGCTGGTCGACGAGCAAGCCGGCGGCGCCGCCCTGCACGACCGCCTCCAGGAAGGCATGGCCGTCGTTCTTCTCGCCGCGGATGGCGACGAACAGCTTGCCGACGCAGTCCTTGCGCGTGTCCGTCTCGACGCCGATGGCGGCGACGCCGCGCTGCAACACCTCGCCGGCGGTCGCTTTGGCGACCGCGGCCGCGGTCATCCACGAGTCGCGTCCGCTGCGGACGCCATCGGTGACGGCGGCGGCCTTGCGTCTCATCGGGGCAACCATCCCGCCTCCCTCGCTGCGAGCGCGCGCGCAGCTTCGAGCCGATCGTCGAACGGCACGACGCAGTCCTTGAAGATCTGGTAGGTCTCGTGGCCCTTGCCGGCGATCAGCACGGTGTCGCCGGGCGCGGCGCAGCCGACCGCGGCGCGAATCGCCTCGGCGCGGTCGACGATGCGTCGCACGTCGATCGGGGCGTCGGCGAGGCCCTTCTGGACTTCGTCGAGGATCGCCTCGGGGTCTTCGCTGCGCGGGTTGTCGCTGGTCAGGTAGGCGCTGTGCGCGTGGCGCGCCACCGCAGCGGCCATCGGCGCGCGCTTGCTGCGGTCGCGGTCGCCGCCACAGCCAAACACGACGTGCAGCTTGCCCTCGGCGAGCTCGGCGAGCGTGGCGCAGACCTTCTCCAGCGCGTCGGGCGTGTGCGCGTAGTCGACGAACGTGCGGACCTTGCCGCCGGCGCCGATCGGCGCCTCGACCAGTTCGAGCCGGCCGGGCACCGCGCGCGCGTCCTCGAGCGCCGAGGCGACCGTCAGATCGCTGACGCCCAGCGAGATCGCCACCGCCGCCGCCGCGAGCGCGTTGTAGACGTTGTGCATGCCGACGAGGCGCAGGAACATCTCGACGGCGCCGTTGGGCATCACCAGGGTGAAGCGGGTGCCGTCGGGCCCGAGCTGCAGGTTCTCAGCGCGGACGTCGGCCTCGGACGACAGCCCGTACCAGATCGTCCGCACGCCGCGGCCGCAGGCCTCCGCCATCAGCGGCGCGGCCGGGTCGTCGCAGTTGATCACCGCCGTCGAGCCGGGCGCGAGGCTCTTGAACAACCGCGACTTGGCCTCGCTGTAGGCCGCCATCGTGCCGTGATAGTCGAGGTGGTCATGCGTCAGGTTGGTGAACACCGCCGTCGCGAAGCGCACGCCGCGGACGCGGTCCTGGTCGAGGCTGTGGCTGCTGACCTCCATCACGCAGGCGCTGGCGTAGCGGTCCGCCATCTCGCGCAGATAGCCCTGCAGACGCACCGGGTCGGGAGTGGTGTTGGACGCCGGGATGCGGCGGCCGCCGAACTCGTAGGCGATGGTGCCGAGCAGGCCGACCTGCCGGCGATCGGCCTGCAGGCAGGCGCGCACCAGGTGCGCCGTCGTCGTCTTGCCGTTGGTGCCGGTGATGCCGATGACCGACACGGCGCGCGACGGATCGCGATAGTAGTAGCGGGCAGCGTCGGCCAGCGCGGCGCGCGCGCTCGGCACGACGAGCACCGGCACCGGCAGGGCCAGCGGTTCCTCGGCGACGACGGCGACGGCGCCCTTGGCGACCGCCTGCTGCGCGAACAGCGCGCCGTCGCTCTTGGCGCCGCGAATGGCGAAGAACAGATTGCCGCTGCGCGCTTCCTTGCTGTCGAAGCACAGGCCGTCGATGGCGAGATCCCGCCAACGAAGGAGCTCTCGCGGCTGCAAGCAGTCGCGGATCTCGCGCAAACGGACGAAGCCCTGGCCGGACGGGAGTCCGGACGGATAAGCCAGTTCAGTCATCTACCGCCCCAATGCCTTGCTCTCTGAGGCCGCGTGGCCCCAGCCTGAATCACCAGGAGTTACGGAGGCCTCGCGAGCCTGACCGCTCGCACCGTTCGCAGGTTCCTGGCGCTGCAAGCGCCGCCGTTCCAGTTGCTGGCACTGGAGCAGCATCCGCACCACAGGCGGAGCAGCATAGCTACCGCCATAGAACCGCGCACTATCGTCCTTCTGCAGCACGCAGACCGCGAGCCACCGCGGATTGTCCGCCGGCAGGAAGCCGACGAAGCTGGCGTTGCGCACGTTGACTGCGCCGCGACCAGGAATGCCGATCATGCTCGCCGCCGTGCCGGTCTTGCCGCCGACGACGCCGTGCAGATCGATCCCCAACTCCTTCAACATGCGGCCGTGCATGTAGAAGCCTGTCGCTTTCGGGTCGGCGCTGACGACGTCCATCATCGCGGCGCGCACGGCGTCGGTGACCTCGGGCCGGAAGGCCCGGCCGCCGATTCCCGACGGCGCCGGCTGCCACTTGCCGTCGACCTCGGCGCCGCGGCAGACGCGCAACTGGGCGTCGCGACCGCGGAACAGGCGCAGGTAGGCGCGCGCCATCTGCAGCGTCGTGGTCTGCAACTCGTAGCCGAAGCTGAATGAAATGGCGCTGTTGGCCTTGAACGAGCGGACCGGGATGTCGCGGGCGAACGAGCGCTTGTTGGTGCCGCCGAGGCTGCCGTGCGGCAAGGACCACCCGAGCGACCGGCCGAAGCCAAAGCACTCCATGTAGTCCTCCCACTCCTCGCGCTCGAGCATCAGGCCGACGTAGGTGGCGCCGATGTTCGAGCTGTTCGTGATGATGCCGTGCGCATCGAGGACGCTGCAGTCGTGGTCGTCGCGGACCGGCTTGCTGCGGCCAAGGTGCGCGATGCGCGTGCGGTAGTCGGCGCTGCCCGGCGCGCAGTCGAACTGCGCGCCCCAGTCGAGCTTGCCGGCCTCGTAGGCATAGGCGAGCACCAGCGGCTTCACGACCGAGCCGGGCTCGCACAGGCTCTGGTAGGGCGTGAACGACGCCGCCTGGAGGTTCTTCTCGTCGCGGTGCCAGGACGCCGCCGCCAGCACGTCGCCAGTCGCCATCTCGACCAGGACCATCGCGCCCCACTTGGGCGTGGTCACCTTGCCCTCGCGCGCGCCGGCCTCAGCCTGCGCCGCCAGTTCCTTGACGGCGATGCGCTGCAGGTCGACGTCAATCGTCGAGTGCAGGACGTTGGGCAGCGGCACGTCGCTGATCGGCGCCAGGAAGTACGGCCGGCCGCGGCCGTCGGCCAGGAACGGCCGCGCGCCGCTCGGATCGGGCCGCAACTCGGCCATCGCCTCGAGGCCGCAGACGCCCGTGGTCTCGAGCCACGACGCGCCGGCGGCGCTCTTGCGCCACTTGGTGTCGGTGTGGCCGACGAGCCCGTAGGTCAAGTCGCGCTCCGGGTAGGAACGCTGGTAGGAGCGCAAGAAGTGCAGCGTGACGTTGCCAAACCACCGCTCGGCGGCCAGCGCGCGCAGCGCCTCGACGATCGCCAGCGAGTCGACGCCGCCGGCGACCAGCACGTCGGCGCGGCCCGGGTGGCGCGGCGGCACCGGCCCCGTCGCCGGCAATTCGCCGGTGCGCAGTTCGCGCTGCATCGTCTTCGCCAGCCGCTCGACGTGGCGCTTGCGCACGTCCTCGCGGTCCGCGAGGTCCGGATCGGCGACCAGCGCCAGCGCCAGCGCGTCGAGCACCTTGGCCAACCACGCGCAGTACTCGCCGACGTCATCGCGCACGCCCAGCGGCACGCGGACGTCGGCGCGGATCTCGTAGGTCTCGCAATCGAGCGCCAGCAGGTTGCCGTGACGATCGACGATCGTGCCGCGGGGCGCTGGCACCTTCTCCTGGCGCGAGCCCTGCGAGTCGGCCGTGGCCGGCACGAGGCGCAGCGGCGCACGACCGGCGCGCTCGAGCTCGCCCGCCTGGCCGACCTGGACGTAGCCGAACCAGCCGGCGAGGAACAACGGCACGCAGCCCAGCAGCACGAAGGCGGCGCGAACGCGCCGCAACTCGCCTTTGTCGATGGTCATTGCCTGCGGGCCTCCTGCCGCGTCGCCTCGGCGCGCAGATGCCGCCAGTGGGCCGCGGCGAGCCGCTGTGGCGACGCCTCGGACAGCTTCTCGATCGACAGCCGCTTGAACTCGACGACGCGGTCCCAGACCTCGCGGTACTCACGCTCGACGCAGTGCCGAACGCGCGCGTTCTCGGCGCGCAGGGCGGCGGTGAAGATCGCCAACGCGACCGCCAGGGCGAACAACAGGCCGGCGAGCATCCACCTCATGCGGCGTCCTCCCGGCGCACCCCGCAACGCAGCTTGGCGCTGCGGGCGCGCGGATTGTCAGCGACCTCGTCGGGCATCCCGACGACGGGCTTCTTGGTGACGACGTCGAAACGCTCGCGCAGCCAGTGCTTCACGACGCGGTCCTCGAGCGAATGAAACGTGATCACGCACAGGCGACCGCCCGGCCGGAGACAGGCGTGCGCCGCCTCGAGACCGCGCACCAGTTCGCCGAGCTCGTCGTTCACGTGCATGCGGATCGCCTGGAACGTGCGCGTGGCCGGATGGATGCGACCGTGGCGCGCCGCCGCCGGCAGGGCCGCGCGGACGAGCTCGGCGAGCTGGCCGGTGCGGGTGATCGGGGCGCGGCGACGCGCGTCGACGATCGCCCGCGCGATGCGGCGGCTGTGACGCTCGTCGCCGAGCTGGAAGATCACGTCCGCCAGCTCGCGCTCGCCGACGACGGCGAGCCAATCGGCGGCCGAAACCGGCGCCGACTTGTCCATCCGCATGTCCAACGGCCCATCGGCCATGAACGAGAACCCACGTTCCGGACGGTCGAGTTGCAGGGAACTCACCCCCAGATCGAGCAACACACGATCGCAGCGCGACTGACCGATCGACGCCAACGCTTCGTGCATCTGGGAGTGCGCACAGTGGTGCAGCGAGACCCTGGAGTTGGCGCCGGCGGCCGAGGCTTCCGCCAAGGCCGCCCGCGCCAACTCCAGGATCTCGCTGTCCCGGTCCAACCCCGCCAAGATCCCGGTCGGTCCGATGTGCGGCACGATCGCCCGAGCGTGCCCACCGGCCCCGACCGTCCCATCCACCACCACCAGGCCCTCGCGCAGCGCCAGGAGGTCGACGACCTCCCGCAGCAACACGGGACGATGCACGGGCTGACTGTTCCCGGACCGTCCCGCGTCGCTAGCCTTCGTGCTCGGTTCGTCCACTTGCTACTTCCCTTGACCACCCGACAGCAGCAATCGGACTCGGGCCCTGACCGGGACCGCGCCGACACGAACGCGCAACGCTCAGGTCCTGTTCGTGGCCGCGGACGGCTCGACAGGACTGACCAGACTGGCAAAGAGCGACTCTTCCTCGGGGGTCGCGTCGGCAAGGACGTTGTCCAGGTTGGCAGGCGACCAGATCTCCATGACCCGGCCGGCGCCGACGAGGACCACCGCCTGGCTCGCCGCGAGCCCCGCGTACTTGAGCAACGGCTCCGGAATGCGAATGCGCCGGTTGCCGTCAGGCTCGACCTCCACGGAGTGCCCCAGGAACCGCCGGCAGAGCGCCCGATGGGCTCGGCTGCCTGGCACGGCTTTGCCGATCCGCGCGACGAGTTCCTGAAACCCCTGGCTGTCGTGCAGGAGGAGGCAGCGATCCAGCCCCGCCGTGAGATGGAACTGCCATACGTTCTTGGCGACGGCATCCAGGATGCGACCGGGCAGGACGAGCCTGCTCTTGTCATCCAGGGTGTGCTCCGAGCTGCCGAAGTAGGAGGTCATGCCGGCGGGGTTGGGGGAGCTGCCGCCCCCGTGTCGCGCCGGAATCTAACCACACAAACCCACTGATCAACCACTTTTTACCACGCTACACCCACTATTTACCCCCTCAAAACCACCGGATAGTTTTGCAGGCACAGCCCTTGGGGTCGCGCCTTCCGCGCCACCACGAGAGCCTGTGGCCGACCGCCTCCGCGACCCCGCGAAAAAATTCGCGCACGGCGCCGCACCGGCTGCGAAAACGCCCCCCCACACACACACGCTCATGCACCTGCTCCGCCTCGCCGTCTGGCTACTCCCCTGCCTTGCCGCCTGCTCAGGCAACGAGATCGTCGGCCTGCACATCCGTTTGCATCCCGACGGCGCCGCCGACGTCACCGCCCGCGCCCTGGTCGCCTCGCCGTCGCCCAGCCCCGCCGAGGCCGTCGTCAAGGGCGTCGATTGGCACCAGCGAGCCGCGCTCATGCACAGCCAGGGCGCTGCGGCCAAACTCGCCGACCTGCGCTTTGGCGACGACGCGCTGCAGTTCGTGCCGCGCATGGACGCCAACAAGCTGACCGTGCGCATTGCCCGCAGCGCCACCGCCGGCTGGGTCGCAGCGCTCGTCCCCGACAAACGCACCCGCGGCGAGTTGGCCGGCGTCTACGACCCGCGCCGCAAGACCACCGAGGTCGGCGACACGCTGCGCCTGGAGTTCGACCTGCCGGGCGCCGCGGTCAGCAGCAGCGTGCTGCCCAGCGCCCGCGGCGTCGAGGCCGACCGCGACGGCAAACGCGCGTGGCTCAGCATCCCGGTCGAGACTGCACGCGAGGCCGGTGAGACGCTGACCTGGGACGTCACCTGGAACTGACGGGCTTGCCCGGCAGCGACCAGACCGCCGCGCAGAGCCTGAGAGTCAGTCGGTTGCACAGACTCCGCGTGGCGCCGAAAGCGCTCACCACGGGCAATCTGCGCGCCGCTAGCGGGATTTGTTCTCGGGCTCTCAGCCCGCGCCCGGCTCGCCCTCGGCCGGCGTCGCGCCGCCCTCGCCGATCGCGGCCATCAGCTCGTCCTTGAGCGCCGACAGATCGGACAGGTCGATCGCCGGCGCGAACAGCGCCACCGGCGGCGCTTCCTTGTTCTTCGGGTCGCCGAGCACGAGGTCGGCGCGCTCCTGCTCGGCGGTGCGCGCCGGCACCATGCGCAGCACGCGCTTGCGCAGCAGCAGCAGGGCGCAGAAGTAGCGCAGCGCGCGCGCCCGGTCGTCCGCGACCGATGCGAGCCGGTCGAACAGCGCGCGCAGCGAGTGGAGGTCGAGCGCCGGCTCCTTGCTGCCCGACAGCTTGCGGAACGCGCGCCAGAAGATCGGCGGCTCCCCTGCCGGACAACGGCGCTCGTGGTCCTGGAAGCAGGCGTCGCACATGTCGCTGCGCACGCACGCCGGCCAGTGCAACACTGCGAAGTAGGACCTGCTCGTCGGCAGCGGACAACCGGGGCGCGTGCACGCCGCGCGATCGCGTTGGATCTTCCAGTCTTCAACCATGGATGTCGGGGTTCGGGCGCTCAACGGGTGGCGCCGGTCGGTTTGGCGGCGCGGGCGTCGACGCCGGCGGCCCATTCGCGCCAGGCGGCGACAGTGCGCGCCGTGCGCACGCCGGCCATCGCCCGCAGCGCCCGCTGCGCGGCGACGCCGCCATCGCGATCGTTGGCGCGCTCGCAGGCGGCGAGGAAGTCCACCAGCGCGTTCGCGGCCGCCGTGGTCCGGAACGACGCCAAGGTCGCCGCGGCGACGCGCCGGACGTACGGGTCGGCATCGGCCTGCAGCCGCCCGATCACCAGCCCCTGCGCTTGCAAGCCAGCGCCGTGCAGGCTGCGCAGCGCGTCGGCGCGCACCCTGTAGTCCGCGTCATCGACGGCCATCGACCGCGCGAGCGCGAATCCTTCGGCGTCGAAGCCGATGCGGCCGATGGCGCGGATGGCGGCGCGCCGCTGCTTCTGCGGGCCGGCCTTGGCGAGCGGCAGCAGCGCCGGCGTCGCCGGTTGGCCGACCTCGCCGAGCAGCTCGACGCCGAGTTCGCGCGGCTGCGGCTGCTCGTGCTGCAGCAGGTCGCCGACCAGTGTCGGCACGGCGACGGCGCCGAGCGCCTTGATCTCGGCGATGGCGCGGTCCGCCAGCGGATCCTCGATCTTCGCGGCGGCGCGCAGCAGTTCGTCGTCGTCGCCGAGCGGCCGGCCCTCGCGCGCCGTGAACACGTCGCGGATGAACATGCGCACGAGCCACGCCACCGCCACCGGGTCCGGCGCGATCGCGTCCCGCTGTGCTTGGTAGTCGGGCGCCGCGGCACGATACGCAGCCTCGGCGGCCTTGAGCCGCGCGGCTTGCTCGGGCGACGGCAACCCCAGCTCGAAGCGCGGCGGCGTCGACGCGCACGCCGCGACGGCAACGGCGACCGCCGCAACGAGGACCCGCTTCGTGGCAGCGCTCGGTTGCATCGCCTAACGTCTAGCAGGATGGCCGCTCCCGCAAAAGAGCCGCGCGCAGCCCTCGCGATCCGGACCGAGACGGATCCACGGCGCTTCCTCGACCTGCAGCGCCGCTTCTACGTTGGCGACCGCGACTACGTGCCGCCGGTGACGCGCGCCGAGGCCTGGCAGCTCGACGCGCGCAAGAACCCGTTCTTCGGCCACGCCGAGGTCGGCTTCTTCGCGGCCTGGCGCGGCGCCGACTGCGCCGGCCGCGTCAGCGTCTGCCGCGACCGGCTGCACGACGAGTTCCACGGCGACCGCGTCGGCTTCTTCGGCCACTTCGAGGCCGCCGACGCCGAGACCGCGGCGGCGCTGGTTGCGCACGCCGCCGACTGGTGCCGGGCCCGCGGCGCAACCGAGCTGCGCGGCCCGGTCGACCTGTCGACCAACAACCGCTGCGGCCTGCGTATCGACGACGCCGGCGGGCCGCCGGTGATGATGATGCCGCACAACCCGCCGCGCTACGGCGGCTGGCTCGAGGCCGCCGGCCTCGAGAAGGCAAAGGACCTCGTCGCGCTCTGGGGCACCAGCGCCAACCTCGATCGCAAACGCATCGGCCGCATCGCCGAGCACCTGCAGCGCCGGTCGCAGATCAGCCTGCGCAATGTCGACATGAAGCGCTTCGACGCCGAGTGCGACGTGCTTTGGTCGCTGTACGAGCGCATCTGGGAGCGCAACTGGGGCTTCGTGCCGATGCCGCGCGACGAGTTCCTGGCGCAGGCCAAGGACCTCAAGCAGATCGCACATCCGGCGCTGCTGCACATCGCCGAGGCCAAGGGCGAACCAATCGCGTTCGCGCTCGCCGTGCCGGACACCAACATCGCGGCCAAGGCGTGCGACGGCCGACTGTTCCCGTTCGGCTGGTGGAAGTTCCTGCGGGCGTTGAAGCGCACGCGAACGATCCGGGTGCTCACGCTCGGCGTGATCCCCGAGTACCGCCGCACCGGCGTCGACATGCTGTTGATGCACCGCGTCACCACGCACGGCGAAGCGGCGGGCTTCAACGCCTGCGAAGCCAGTTGGATCCTCGAGGACAACAAGGACATGATCGGGCCGCTGGAGACGATGGGCTTCGCGACCTATCGCCGGTACCGCATCTACCGCCGCTCACTCGCCTGATGGACATCAAACTCAACCGCGGCATGCCCGGCATGCCCATCCCGTCGCAGCTGCCGACGCTGCTGCTGATCCTCGGCGCCGGCTCGGCCGGCTTCGGCCTGCTGATCCTGTGGAACGAATGGCTGCTGCGCTACCTCGTCGCCGGCCTGTTCCTGCTGATCGGCGCGGTGCTGGCAGTGACCGGGCTGCGCGCCAAGCGCATGATCGGGTGAGCCGGGCGGCTCACGGGCCGAGCGTCGGCACGCGCGTCTGCCTTACCCACGTCGCCTTGTCGGCGAGCTCCTTGCCGTAGTCCTTGGCCTCGAGCCACAGCCACGGCTCGGACGAGCGCGCCGGCCCGCCATGGACCGGCACCTTCTGGCCGGTGTCGGCGAACGTCGCCGTGCCGTCGGCGAGTTCGCCGCGGACGCGCACTTCGAGGCCACCGAGGCCCATGTTGTTCTCGATCACGCCGCGCGCGATGGCGCGGAGGTCGAGCGGCAACGGTCGCTCGATGCGAACGCGGCAGATCTGGCGATCAAGGTCGATCTGCGGGGTAGAGCCGAACCGGCTCTCGAAGAACTGCTGAAGGCCCAGCAGTTCCTCGTTTCAAGTTCAACCCTGCAACTGGATCTCGACGAACGCGAAGTCGGTCGGCGCCGGCTGGATGTCGACGCCGGGCGGCAGGCAGGCGGCAAGCGCCAAGGCGGCGAACAACGCGGGAAGGAGCTTGTGCTTCATGGGACGTCCTGGCGGGCGCGGTCAGAAACGATAGCCGATCGCGAACTGCGCCGACCAGGCGTCGTCGAGCTGGCCCTGCGCGTTCGCGTTGGCGTCGCGCCAGACGACGGCCTCGACGGTCAGTTGGAAGTCTAGCGACGGCCGCGGCCGGAACGCCCAGGTGCCGCCGACGGCGAGGCGCTCGGTGCCGGTGTTGGCGAGATCGGCGCCGTCCTGGCGGTCGTTCGACTCGTCGTACCAGTGCGCGAACGCATCCAGGCGCATGAACGGCCCCGGATACGGCTCGAGCCAGAAGCGGTTGCCGACGGCGAGCTCGCCGTACCACGACGAACCCAGCCGGTCGCCGTCGCCGTCGGTGTCGTGGCGCAGCTGCCGCAGGATCGCGGCGTTGAAGCGCCAGCGGCCGGGCTCGGGCGTGATCGCGACGCCGATCGCCGGATCGAGGCCGCCGCTGCCCGGTTGGCGCTCCGGCGACAGCTCGACGCCCGCCACCGTCTCGTCATTGGCGCCGGTCGGCAGCGACAACGAGGTGATCAACGCGGTGTTGATCGCCACGCGCGGCGCGTCCCAACGATGGAACCGCCATTTCGCCAACAGCTCGACGTCGCCGACGCCTTCGATGCGCGAGCCGCCGACGAGCGACGCGTAGTCGTCGCTCACGTAGGGGACGGCGAAGCCGATCTGCAGATCGTGGCGCAAGCCGTACTGCGCGCCGAGCGTCGTCGTCGCGCGCGTGCGGTGCTGCTGGGCGGGATCGTCGATGCGACGGTTGCCGGACCACAGCGACTCCTCGCGGTCGAGGTCGATGCTGGAGCTGACGAGCCACCCGCCGCGGTACAGCGTCTCGCCGTCGACGACGTCGAGCACCTGGTTCTGCGCCGGCACAGCGGCAGCGCACAGTGGCAGGCAGGCGGCAAAATGACGGCGCATCCGGACATCGTGCCGCTGCGGCGCGCGGCACGCCAATGCTCACTCGATCACAGCGACATGCTCGCGCGGCGTGAAGCCGACGCGGTCGCCGGCGCGCACGCGCACGTAGCTGCCCTGGCCGCCGCCGAGCACCGCGACGCGCACGCCCTCGCGCACCGTCGCCACCGGCTCGAGGCCGGCTCTAGGTTCGGAGACGAGCGTCAGCTTCTGCAGCGCGATGGCCTCGGGCGGTCGCGCCGGCGCGAACGCCAGCGCGTCGAGCGCCAACCAGACGCCGGGCGCGGCAGCGAGACCGGCAAGCCAGCGCAGGCCGACGCGGCGCCAGCCAAAGGCGCAGCAACCGGCGGCGACCGCGAGCAGCAGCGCGGCGACGAGCAGTTGCTCGCCGGGCGTCAACCGCGCGCGCAGCGCCGCGAGCTGCGCGGCGAGGCCGTCGCCGCCGGGATCGAGCTGAAGGCGGCCGGCGACCAGCTCGGCGTTGGCGCGCAGTTCGGCGTCGCGCGGCAGCGCCCGCAGCGCCGACTCGTACGCCCACAGCGCGCGCGGCAGGTCGCCGAGCCGGAACCAGCAGTTGCCCTGCGCCTGCAGCAGCCGGCGGTCGCCGGTCGTCGCATACCGCTCGCCAAACGCCGCCGCGGCGGCGCGGAAGTCGCCGGCGCGGTAGAGCGCGACCGGATCGCCGGCAGCCAGCTGAGCATCGGCCTTGTGTTGCGCGCCGAGCCCGCCGCACAACAGCGCCAGCGCGCACAGCGGCGCCAACGCCGCAGCCGCGCGCAGCAATCGCACGGACTCCAGCCGCGCCGCGAGCGCGAGCACCGCGTCGGCCAAGAGCGGCGCGCCGCCGCCAAAGCGCGCGGTCGTGCCTCGCTCGACAGTAGCGACGACGGCCGCGACGAGATCGTCGGCGAGCCCGGCGGCGCGCAGCCGCTCGCGCAGGTCGGGCGCGATGATCGCGGCAGCGGCGACGCCGAGCCGGTCGCCGAGATACTGCGCCAGCGCCGCGAGCGGCTCCTCGCCGGCGCGCAGCGCCGCTGCGAGGGTGCGCTGGGCCGCGCGCGCGCGCTGGCCGGGGACGTCG
>VGZG01000014.1 GCA_016872675.1 Planctomycetota bacterium | reverse complement strand
CGCCGACGTGGCCGCTCTGGCGCACCTTATAGTGCTTGCGGTTGGTCGCCGCGCTGCCGCCGACGGCGACGACGACCTTCGCCGGGTAGCGGCCGGTCTTGGCCCAATCGCCCAGGCGGGCGACGTCCTGCGCGGCCAGCGCCCAGCAGACCTCGCCGGGCTTGAGCGGCTGGATGCGGCTGATGTGCGTGCCGACGAGGCCGGCGGGGTGCGGGCCGGCGAACTCGTGCGTGGTCACGCCCGCGAGCCCGCGCAGGTCGCCGGCGTCGGCCCCGGCGCGCAGCGTCAGGTGGACGGTCGGGCACAGCTTCTTCAGCAGGTCGACGCCCGCCTGCAGCAGGTCCTTCTGGCCCTTGCACGCGACGACCGGATCGGCGGCGTTGGGCGCCGTGTCCATGCCGTTGACGTAGATCGCGACCGGCGTCTTGCTGCTGTTGGCCATCTTGCCGACCGGGCGCTGGCGGAAGAGCGGCCACAGGCCTGCGCCCTTGATCGCCTTGATCAGCGCCTCGCGGTCGCCCGCGGGCTTCGCCATCGCGGCGAACTCTTCCTTGCCGCCGGTCGCCGCCGCGTTGTCGATGACGAGGCGCAGCAGGAAGCGGCGCTCGCCGAAGTCGATGCGCGCGACCGTGCCGGTCGTCGGCGAGCACCACACCAGATCGCGGTCGGTCTTGTCGAGGAACAGCGGCTGGCCGGTCACGACCATGTCGCCTTCCTTGACCAGGACCTTCGGCTTGATGCCGGGGAACTCCGCGGTCTGCAGGCACACGCGCGCCGGCTCCGCAGCGTCGACGAGGACCGACTCCGGCTTGCCGGCAAGTCGGAGGTCGAAGCCCTTCTTGATCGTGTAGGTGGTCATTCGTTCGCTGGCCTGGATTCGGTCCGGGCGCCGCGCGATTTCACCGCGAGCAGGCGCCCTCGGGCTCCGGCTCGCCCGTGTGCTTGCCGCATCGCTGGCAGCTGCCGTCTGGATTCATGCCACCGCACGAACCCGACAGCTTCCGACCGCCAACCGCGAGCAGCGCGATCGCCAGCACGGGGACGGTGATCACCAGGATGGGAAGGAGAACGTTCGTCACCGGATGCCGAAAAATGGCGCAAGCAGGATAGCGAGCACGGTGCTCGCATGCGAGTCGCGCGGCGCACAAAAAACGCTGTCCGGGCGCCGCCTCAGCGGCGCTGCACCACGAGGTCGGCGAGCGCGGACAACGTGTTGCAGTTGGCCAGCGACAGGTCCGCGTCCTCGAACCGGGCGCCAAAGCGCCGCTCGACGAATTCGACCACCTCGATGACGCCCGCCGAATCGACGATGCCCGACGTGACCAGCGGCGTGTCGGGCAGCAGCCCGTCGTCGCGGCCGTCGCGAAACCAGTTGGCGACGAAGGCGCGCAACTCGGCGAGCACGGCAGTGCGGTCGGGCGGCGGAGCAAACGGCATCGGCGGGCGCGGGATCATGCCGATGGTCCGCGTGCGGGGGAACGGCGAAGGAGCGCGCGGGTTCTGGCGGCCGGCTGGGCGGTGTTTCCGCTCCTCCGAAATATCTGTGGGGCCACAACATGGGTCCATTCCGACCTCCCGACTGCGGATCGCCCGATTGCGGTCGAAAACCTCGGCCGCCACATCACCTCGCGCGCTGGCCGCATGCCGACGACGCTGCCTGCGCCGGGCCCCGCGACACAGCGAGCGCAGCGCGACCACGGACAGACCGCCCTGGTCGCCGCTCGATCTCATCCCGCTGCGCCCGATCCTCTACCAAGGGATCACCTACGCGCTTGCCCCGGACGCGGCGCCGCCGTTCGCTGCCCGGCATCGATGCGCTGGCGCCGCGTATTCCTGCTGCTCGGCCTGTTCGCCGCCCCGGTGGCGCTGGCGCCGCACCTCGCGTCGCCGCACTGGACCCTCGACCTGCTCGCTTGCTTCCCGGCGCAGGCTGGGGCGTGGTGCCTGCTGTTCGCCGTGCTCACGCTGCTGTGCGGTGGCCGCGCTTCGTTCGTGCTGCTGCTCGGCTTCGCGCTAGCGGCAGTCGCGGCGCTCGCGCCGGCATGGCTGCGCGCTCCCGCGCGCGGCGCTGACGGCGATCCGACCGTGCGCGTGCTCGCGCTCAACCTGCTACGCGGCAACGAAGTCGCGGCCGCTGCCGCGCTGGCGACGATCCAAGCCAGCGACCCGGACGTGCTGTTCTGCAGCGAAGTCACGGCCGAGTGGCTGGCGTGCCTCGAGCCCGCGCTCGCGCACCTGCCCCACCGTCGCGCGCGGCCCGACCCGGGCTACTTCGGCGTCGCGCTGTTCAGTCGCTGGCCGCTCGCTTCTGCCGACGTCTGGCCACTGCCGTTCGACTGGACGCCAGCGATACGCGCGACAGTGACGACACCGCACGGGCCGCTCGGCGTGCTCGGCGTGCACCCGCCGCGTCCCGGTTTGCGCGACGCATGCGAAGCGCGCGACCTCGGTCTCGCCGCGGTCGCTGACGCGCTGACACCGCTGCCGGCGCGCCGCGTCGTGCTCGGCGACTACAACGCCACGCCGTGGAACTCCGGCTTCCGCGCGATGCTGGCAGCGACCGGCTTGCGGCGGGCGGACAACGGCAACTGGCAGCCGACGTGGCCGAGCAAGTTGCCGTGGTTCCTGCGCATCCCGATCGACCACGTGCTCGTCAGCGACGGCGTCGCGGTCGCCGATTGCGCGGTCGGCGCGTCGTTCGGCAGCGACCATCTGCCGGTCGCGGCGACGCTGCGGTTGGCGCGATGATCCAGCGCCTCGGCGGCAAGCGCGCGGCCCGCGCCCGCGCCCACTCCGCCCGCGCGATCGCGGGCGGAGTGGCGGGAATGCATGGGAATCGAACCCACCGGGCCCCTCGCGAGGAGGAACCCCACAGGTTTTGAAGACCAGGCCGAACACCAGCTCGGATGCACTCCCGTGATCACACGCAGTGTGGATGCCACCACGCGCCGTTGCAAGCGCGCCCGACGAACCGGATCAGCCCGGGGGTGGCGACCCGCCGCGCGCGCCGCTAGCCTCCTCGCCCCATGAACGTCGCCGCCAATGAACTCCGCCCCGGCATGCTCGTGCGCCACGAAGGACGCATGTGCAGCGTGCTGTGGTGGAACATCCTTCGCAACGACCGCCGCGCCTTCGTGCAAATGCGCATCAAGGACCTGCAGAGCGGTCGCGTCCAGGAACTGAAGGAACACACCGACTCGAAGTGGGAGGTGCTCGACAAGGAGGAGAAGGACCTGTCGCACAGCTACCGCGACGGCCAGGTCGAGGTGTTCTTCACCGAGTCAGGCGACGAGGTGCGCTGCCCGATCGCCGCGTCCGAAGAGGCGCTGAAGTGGCCGTCCGAGGCCTACGTCGGCTTCTTCGTCGACGACCAGCTCGTGGCGGTGTTTCCGCCCAAGCACTCGATCCTGACGATCACCGACACCTCGCCGCCGATCCGCGGCGCCGGCAGCGGCCAGAAGGAAGCCGTGCTGGAGAACGGCATGAAGGTGAAGGTCAACCTGCTCTGCGACGTCGGCGACAAGGTGCGCATCGACACGGAGACGCAGGAGTTCAAGGAACGCATCGCGAAGTGACGCGTCGCCGCGGCCCGCAGCGTGCGGGCCGCCGCGCGGACCTCGTCCGCGCCCGGCCGGGCAGGCGCGCTGACCGCCACCGGCCCGCGCCAAGTCGCCGCACGGCGCCGACGCCCCCCCGCGGACGCTACTGCAGCACCAGCGCGATGCCCGGCGACAGCGTGACGCCGTTCGGATTGGTCGCGTCGTTCGCGAGCGCCTGCGCCCAGAGCTGCGTGCCGACCAGCGGCGGAACGAAGGGCACCGCGATCGGCAGTTCGGCGAAGCCCTGCGTGTCGCTGACGAAGAACTGCACGAGGTCGGGAACGACGTAGAGCGTGCCGCCGAAGAGCGGCAGCGCCGTCGGCGTGAAGCCGACGCCGATCAGCGTCGGCGTGAGCGGCGCGGTGCGCGAGGCCTGCAGGCGGATCGTGCCACCGAGTCCCGCGCGGCCGAGCTTCGCCAACTGCACGCCGCCGAGCGCGCCGACGGTGCCGCTGCCGACTGCCGATGCCTGGCCGCCGCGCAACCGCGAGCGCATCAGCGTGACGCCATCGGCGATCACCTGCGTGCCCGGCAGCGCGCGCACCTCGACCGGCACGACGCCGGCGTTCAGCCACACCATGCCGACCTCGGTCCAGCCGGCGCGCAGCGCCGCCTGGTTGGTGCGCACGGTCGCTGGCCCCGAAGGCGTGGCGATGCCGTGCGGCGCTTGCGGGCAGTACCCCGGCGCGCCGGGCGTCGAGACCAGCAGCGTGTAGAGGCCTGCCTCGGGCACCGGCACTGCGTACGTCACCTTGTCGCTCGCCGCCGCCGTCGCCGGCGCGACGCGGCACAGCAGGTTGACCGAACCCGGCAGCCCCGCCAGCGCGAAGCCGGTCGTGGTCGTCGTCGTCGGGTCGCCGTCGTCGCGGCGCGTCGGGATCGGCCGCCAGTTGGCCGGCCGACCGGGCACCGCCGCCGGCTGCGCGAAGTACTGCGCCGTCAGCGACGGCAGGTCGTCGTAGAGCCCCTCGGCGTACCAGAACACGTGGCCCGGCAGGTTGCGCGCGCGGTCGGCAGCGACCATCGCGAGCACCTCGTTGGTCGGCGTGCCGGTGATCGCGCGGATGCCCGGCGCGACCTTCTGCCGCTGCGCCGTCGTCAGGTAGGCGAGCTGCTGGTCGAGCGTCGTGACGTAGCTGCTCGCCGTCGTGCGGTAGACCTGCGGGTAGACGAGGTCGAGCGAACCAGTGACGACCCACTGCGGCCAATCCTGCAGGAAGTTGTCGTATGCGCCGGGCATCACCGTCGGCGCGTCGGTGATGCGCAGGCCCGGCCGGCGCGCCTTCACCGCGTTGTAGAACGCGGTGTGCCACGCGATCAGCCGGTCAGCGCGCCAGCGTTTCCACTGCGCGTTGTTGACGTTGCTGGTCGGCGCCGTCTGGCCGGTGGCCTGCTGGTAGGCCGCCGTCGTCCAGCTGTCGTAGCCCCAACTCGTCGACGGATAGCGGCAGCGGTCGAACTGGACGCCGTCGACGTCGTACCGGTCGGCGACCTCGACGCAGAGGTCGATCAGGAACTGCCGCGCCGCCGGGCACTCGTGGCTCGCCCAGGTGAAGTAGCCCGTGCCGCCGTCGCTGACCTGCGTGTTGCCGTTCACGTCGCGGCCGATCCACGTCGGGTTGGCGGTCAGCACCGGGCCGATGCCGGTCGGCCCGGCGTACCAGCCGCTCCAACCGAACATGAAGCCGTACTCGAACCACGCCTCCACCTCGATGCCGCGCAGGTGCGCTTCGATGACGAACTCCTGTAGCGGATCGCGGCCGACGTAGTCCGGGTCCTGTTGCACGCCGCAGGCGGCGAACAGCACGTCGCTCGGATGGATCGTGTAGCCGCGGCTCCAGACGTTGACGCACACCAGGTTGACGTTGGCGGCGGCGAGCTGGTCCAGCGTCTGCACGATCTTGCTGCGCGAGGTCAGGCCGTCGCGCGCGACCCAGACGCCGCGCAGTTCGGTCGACTGCGCGCGCAGCGAAGCCAGCAACACTGCCGCGGCGAGGAACAGGCGGAGCATGGGCGTAAGCATGGGCGCGGCGCGGGCAGGGCGCGGGCGAGCTGGCGTGGAAGTATCCATCGCATCCCCGGAGCCGTCCACCGGCGCGGCCCGCGATGCGACGGGAGCCGCCGCTGCCACGCCGCGCCCCGCCACGTCCCGGGCCGTCGACGACGCTGGGCCCTCGCACCGCGTTCGATGCCACGGCAGGATGCCCGCCATGCCGTCGCTCGCCGCTCTGCTCGCCATCTGCCTAGTCACGTTCTGGGTCGCCCACCGCGTCTACGGTCGCATGCTGATGCGGTGGTTCGGCCTCGACGCCACGGCAGCCACGCCAGCGCACGTGCATCGCGACGGCGAGGACTTCGAGCCGACGCCGCGCTTCTACCTGCTCGGCCAGCACTTCTCGGCGATCAGCGCCGCCGGGCCGATCCTCGGCCCGATCCTGGCAGCGACGCAGTTCGGCTGGCAGCCGGCGTTCTGGTGGATCGTGCTCGGCTGCGTCTTCGTCGGCTCGATGCACGACTTCGCCGCGCTGGTCGGCTCGGTGCGCCACGGCGCCTGTTCGGTCGCCGAGATCGTGCAGCGTTACCTCAACCGCCGCAGCTACGCGGCCTTCGTGCTGTACATCTGGCTCGCGGTCGTGCTCGTAATCGTCGCGTTCGCCGACGCGACCGCGAGCGCGTTCGTCACCGCGCTCGACGTCGCCGTGCCGGGCGCCGACGGCCAGCGCGTCGCCGTCGACGGCGCCGGCGTCGCCAGCAGTTCGATGCTCTACCTCGGCCTGAGCGTCGCCATGGGGCTCGTCGTGCGCTTCCTGCGGCCGCCGCTGTGGCTGGTGACCCTCGTGTTCGTGCCGCTCGTCGGCGTCGCCATCTGGCTCGGTCCGCAGCTGCCGCTGCGCTTCGTCGCCGACGGCCCGATCCCCAACCTGCACTGGGCCTGGGCGATCCTCGCCTACTGCGGCGTCGCGTCGGTGCTGCCGGTGTGGCTGCTGCTGCAGCCGCGCGGCTACCTCGGCGGCTACTTCCTCTACCTGACGCTCGGCGGCGGCCTGCTCGGCCTGTTCCTGTCGCAGCCGACGACCGAGTGGCCGTCGTTCACCGGCTTCACGGCGAAGAACGGCCAGTCGCTGGTGCCGTTCCTGTTCATCACCATCGCCTGCGGCGCCTGCAGCGGCTTCCACGGCCTCGTCTGCTCGGGCACGACCAGCAAGCAGATCGACCGCGAGCCCGACGCGCACCTCGTCGGCTACGGCGGCATGCTGCTCGAAGGCGTGGTCGCGCTGCTGGCGCTGGCGTGCGTGATGCTGCTCGCGCCCGGCAGCGAACTGGCCGGCGCCAGCGCCGACAAGATCTTCGGCGTCGGCATCGGCCGCTTCCTGCACCAGCTCGGCGTGCCGCTGCAGTTCGCGGTGACCTTCGGCATGCTCGCGTTCGCGACGTTCGTCTACGACACGATCGACGTGGCGACGCGGCTGGCGCGCCACCTGTTCACCGAGTTCACCGGCTGGAAGACGCGGCTCGGCGGCACGGTCGGCACCATCGTAACGCTGGCGCTGCCGGCGTACTTCGTCGCGCAGACGGTGACCGGCCAAGACGGCAAGGCGATCCCGGCGTACCGCGTCGTCTGGCCGCTGTTCGGCTCGATCAACCAGCTGCTCGCCGGCTTGACGCTGGTCGGCCTGTCGCTCTGGCTCGCCCGCAGCCAGAAGGGCCTCGGCCTGCGCGTCGCCGTCGGCGCGCCGATGGTGTTCATGATGGCGATGACGATGACCGCGCTGGTGCAGCAAATCATCACGGCGCAGAACGGCGCGCTGCTGGGGATCGCGATCCTGCTGCTGGCGCTCGCCGTGTGGATCACCGTCGAGGCCGTGCTGTCGCTGTGGCGCGGCCGGCCGGGCGGGTCTGCCGCGGCGAACTGGTAGCTGTTGCGACGCACGAGCAGCCCCAGGCCGAAGATCGACGGGAAGGCGGTGGCGCTCAGGCCCCGCGCTACTTCACGTGCGGCACGGCGTGCCGCAGCGCCAGCGCGTTGAACGCCGCCAGCTGCTCGGCCTTCTTCGCCGCACAGGCGTCGAGTTGCGCCCGGATCGCCGCCGACAGCTCGGCGACGACGTCGCGCTGGCCCTGCGTCGGGCCGAACTCGGCGCCTTCGACCGCGGACAGCACGCCGAGCAGCTTGTCGGTCAGCTGGATCGGGTAGTTCAGCGGATCCTGGCCGCTCTTCGACTTCGTCTGGTAGAGCGCCTCCTCGACCGGCGTCAGCGCCGCGTCGAGCGCCTTGCGCGCTTCGACGAGCTGCGCCTTGGCGTCGCCCTCGGCGCGGTCGACGACCGCCTGCGTCTGCGTGCGCAGCGAGCGGATCGCGGCGATGGCGTCGTGCGCCTCGGTGACCATCGCGTTGCCGTCGCGGACCAGCCGGAAGCGCGCCTGCAACTCGGCAGCGGTCGCCGGCGAGCGCGCGTCGGGCAGCAGCGTGCCAACCACCGTGCGCGACGCGTCGCCGCACGTGACGGTGATCGGGTAGTCGCCGGGCGCGGGCTTCGGCGCGCGGCTGCGCCCGTTCCACAGGATCATGCCGTCGAGGATCTTGGCGTCGTCGGTCTTCCAGGCGATGCGCACGGCGTTCATGCCGCGCTTGACGACGAGCTTCTCGTCGTCCTTCTGCGCGTCGGTCGCACGCGACCAGACCACCTTGCCGTCGAAGTCCTTGCACTCGATGCTGACGCGCTCGGCGACCGGCTGGTCGGCCGAACCGCCGATCCAAAAGCGCACGACGAGGTCCTTGCACGGATTGCGGCCGAGGTCGTCCTTGGGCTCGTCGTCGCCGCCACCGCGCACGACCGGGATCGGCTCGAACGCGACGAACGGCCGCGACGCCAGGTCGGGCGCGAGTTGGCGCAGCTGCGGCAGGCCGTCGAACGACCAGAACGAGCGGCCCTGCGTCGCCGCGATCAGGCTGCCGTCCTTGACGACGAGGTCGGTGATCGGCACGAGCGGCAGGCCGTTGGCGAGCTTCTGCCAGCGCCGGCCGTCGTCGAAGCTGCACCAGACGGTGCGCTCGGTGCCGCAGTAGAGCAGCCCGGGAACGACGGGGTCGGGCCGGATGCAACGCGTGAACCACGCTGTGTCGAGGCCGCCGTGGATCTCGCGCCAGGTCGCGCCGAAGTCGTCGGTAGCGAACAGGTACGGCCGGAAGTCGTCGAGCTTGTAGCGCGTCGCCGTCAGGTAGCAGCCGCCGTCGCGGTGCGGGTCGCCGGCGATGCAGTTGATCTGCGCCCACTCCGGCAGGCCCTTGGGCGTCACGTCGGTCCACGTCGCGCCACCGTCGCGCGTCACGTGCGCGCGGCCGTCGTCGCTGCCGGTCCAGACCACGCCCGGCTGCCGGCCTTCGTCGAGCGTGAAGATCGTGCCGTAGTACTCGACGCTGGTGTTGTCCTTGGTGATCGGGCCGCCCGACGGTCCCATCTTGCTCTTGTCGTTGCGCGTCAGGTCGCCGCTGATCGGCTGCCAGCTCTGGCCGTCGTCGCGGCTGGCGAACAGCGTCTCGGCGGCGGTGTAGAGCAGGCCCGGCTGGTGGCGGCTCCAGAGGATCGGGAAGTTCCACTGGAAGCGATGCTTCAGCGCCTCGGCGCCAGCGCCCATCGGGTTGTCGGGCCACACATCGACGCGGCGACGCAGGCCGGTGCGGTGATCCTGACGCACGAGGTAGCCGCCGTAGCTGCCGCCGACCACGACGTCGGGCTGCCCGGGCTTGGGCGCCAGCCAGCCGCTCTCGCCGCCGGCGGTTTCTTCCCAGTCGCCCTGGCCGATGCCCGCGCCGCGGCTGCGATGCTGGATGCGCACCGTGCTGTTGTCCTGCTGGCCGCCGTAGATCCGGTACGGCGCGTCGTCGTCGACGGCGACGCGGTAGAACTGCGCCGTCGGCTGGTTGTCGATCGACGACCAACTGGCGCCGCCGTCGCTCGACACGGTCGCGCCGCCGTCGTTGCCCTCGATCATGCGCCGGGGATCCTGCGGGTCGATCCACAGGTCGTGGTTGTCGCCGTGCGGCACCGAGATGGTCGTGAACGTCTTGCCGCCGTCCGTCGACTTGTGGAACGAGACGTTCAGCACGTAGACGGTGTCGCGCGCCTTCGGGTCGGCGACGAGCCGCGTGTAGTACCACGCGCGCTGGCGCAGGTTGCGGTCGTCGTTGACGCGCTGCCACGACGCGCCGGCATCGTCGCTGCGGAACAGGCCGCCCTCCTCGGCTTCGATCTGCGCGTAGAGTCGCTTGGGATCGGCCGGCGAGGCGCAGATGCCGGCGATGCCGAGCACGCCCTTGGGCATGCCAGGCTGGTTGTGCAGCGGCTGCCAGCTGTCGCCGCCGTCGGTCGACTTCCACACGCCGCTGCCCTCGCCGCCGGACTCGAGCGTCCACGGCAGGCGGATCGCGCGCCACGTCGTCGCGTACAGCGTGCGCGGGTCATCGGGCGCGAGACAGAGGTCGACGGCGCCGGCGTGCTCGTTGGCGAACAGCACACGCTGCCACGACGCGCCGCCATCCGTCGTGCGGTAGACGCCGCGCTCGGCGTTGGGCCCTGAGACGTGGCCCATCACCGCCGCGTAGACGGTGTTCGGGTCGGTCGGATGCACGCGCAGCCGACTGATGTGCCGCGAGTCCGGCAGACCGACGAAGGACCATGTTGCGCCGGCGTCGGTCGACTTCCACACGCCGTCGCCGCTGCTGACGTTGCCGCGCCAGGTCTTCTCGCCGCCGCCGGCATAGACGATGCGAGGGTCGCTGGACGCAACCGCTACCGCGCCGATCGAGCCGCCGAACGCGCCGTCGCTGACGTTGCGCCACGTCTTGCCGCTGTCGGTCGTCCTCCAGACGCCGCCGCCGCACGCGCCCATGTAGTAGGTGTCGCGGTCGGACGCGATGCCAGTGACGGCGGCGACGCGACCGCCGCGGAAGGGGCCGACGAGCCGCCAGTCGAGCGTGGCGAGCAGATCGTTGGGCACTGGGCCGCGGGGTTCCTGCGCCGGGAGGGCGGTGAAGGCGAGGGTGGCGAGGGTGGCGAGCGCGATGGGTGCGCTGGCAAGTTGGGGGAACGGCGACGCGGCGCGCAAACGGCGGGTCATGGGGTGGATGGTAGGGCGCGGGCGGCGGGTTTCACCCAGCGGCGAGCCACGGCAACCAACCGAAAGGCAACCGCAGCGAGGACGTGGGAAGTAGAAGGCACGGCGGTCCAGGGCGTGTCCATGCCGCTCCAACTCGGAGCGCCCGTCGCCGCGCTCCCCGCCCCCGCCCGCCGGCATGCCCGCGCCGTCCCGCCGAATCGCCCGCCAAGTTGGAGCGGCGTCGACACGCCCTGTATTCGACGCAAACCCTCGCTCATGCGACATTGCCGCCGCATGAATGCACCCCGCTTGTCCTTTCGCTGCGCCCTCCTCGCAGCCAACGCCAGCGCCCTCGCCATCGCCGCCGTCCTCGCCGCGTGCGCGGCCACGCCCCCACCACCCGCAGCGCCAAACCCGCTCCGCGCGCCGGCGTCTCACGACGACCGCATGGCGTGGTGGCGCGACGCGCGCTTCGGGTTGTTCCTGCACTGGGGCCTCTATGCGATCCCCGCCGGCAAGTGGCGCGATCAGACCGGCTACGGCGAGTGGATCCGCGACAGCGCGCGCATCCCGCGCGAGGTCTACGCCGAGTTCCAGCCGAACTGGAACCCGACCGCTTTCGACGCCGACGCATGGGCGCGCATGGCCAAGGACGCGGGCATGAAGTACGTGGTGATCACTAGCAAGCACCACGACGGCTTCTGCCTGTGGGACAGCGCCGAGACCGATTGGGATGTCGGCCGCACGCCGCACGGCCGCGACGTGCTCGCTGAGCTCGCCGCCGCCTGCCGCGCGCACGGACTCGCGTTCGGCACGTACCACTCGATCATGGACTGGCACCACCCGGACTACCTGCCGCGACGGCCGTGGGAAACCACGCGGCCGACGAAGGGCGCCGACTTCACGCGCTTCGAACGCCACCTACGCGCGCAGGTGACTGAGCTCGTGCAGCGCTACCAACCGTCCGTCATGTGGTTCGACGGCGAATGGGAAGCGACGTGGAGCCACGAACGCGGCGTGAGCTTGTTCGAGCACTGCCGCGCGCTCGCGCCTGGAATGCTGGTCAACAACCGCGTCGACGTGCACCGCGGCGGCATGGCCGGCTTTTCGACCGCGGCAGGCGCCGTCGGCGACTTCGCCACGCCCGAGCAGGAGATCCCGGCGACCGGCCTGCCCGGCGTCGACTGGGAGTCGTGCATGACGATGAACTCGCACTGGGGTTGGAACGCCGCCGACCGCGCGTGGAAGTCGACGCAGGATCTGCTGCGCAACCTGATCGACATCGCGAGCAAGGGCGGCAACTACCTGCTCAACATCGGCCCGCGCGCCGACGGCACGTTCCCGCCGGAATCGGTCGAACGTCTCGCTCAGATCGGCGCCTGGATGCGGACCAACGGCGAGGCGATCCACGGCACGACCGCGAGCCCGTTCGACGCGCTGCCGTGGGGCCGCTGCACGAGCAAGCGCGCCGGCGGCCGCACGACGCTCTACCTGCACGTGTTCGACTGGCCGACCGACGGCGTGCTGCGCGTGCCCGGGCTCGGCGGCACGCCACGATCGGCGCGGCTGCTCGGCGACCCCAACCGCGAACTGACTGCGACGGCGACCGAAGCCGGCGTCGAGATCGCCGTGCCGCCAGCAGCGATCGACGCGATCGCCACCGTCGTCGCGCTTGAGATCGCCGGCGAGCCGCTGGTGTTCCGCGCGCCCACGATCACCGCTGAGTTGGACGCATTCGTGCGCGACCTCGCCGTCGCGGTCCAAGCCGCCGATCCGCGCATCGAGGTGCGGGCCACGACCGACGGCAGCGAGCCCGACGCCGGCGCGCCGATCGTCCGCGGCCCGCTGCGCGTGACGGCGACGACGACCGTGCAGGCCGCCGGCTTCTGGCAGGGCAAGCGCCGCACGCCGGTCGTCGTGCGGACGTTCACGCAGGCAACGCCGCTGCCGCCGGTCAAGGCGCGCCCGACCAAGGACGGCCTCGTCGCCGAGCGCTTCGCCGTCGACTGGAAGGCGATCCCCGACGACCGCGCGAGCTTGTCGGCGAGCGGCCGCGAGGTCGTCGGCTCGGTCGGTCCGCTGACCGACGTGGGCGAGCGCGTGGCCTTCGTCTATCGCGGCTTCCTCGTCGTGCCACAGGACGACGTCTACCGCTTCGCGCTGACCAGCGACGACGGCAGCAAGCTGTGGCTCGACGGGCAGGTGGTCATCGACCACGACGGCCTGCACGCGCCGACCGAGAAGCGCGGCGAGGTCGCGCTCGCGGCCGGGCTGCACGCGATCGAGGTCGCCTGGTTCAACGCCAGCGGCGGCGCGACGCTCGACCTGCAGTGGGCCGCGCCGGGCCAGCCGTTCGCGCCGCTGTCGGCGGCGTCGACGCGCCACTGACGGGCGCGCGGACGAGCCCGGCGACCGGTGGCCGCGGCGATCACCCGCCGGGAACGTGCGACGCCGGATCCGGCGCGACGACTTCCTCGACCGTGAGCGGCGGCCGGCCACGGAAGGCGGCCGCGCGCACCGGGCAGTCGGCGAGGTCGCAGGCGGCGCAGAACTTGCGCTCGCACGGGTCGGTGTGGAAGTCGATGTCGCCCTCGAACTCGGCGAGCACCTTGGCGGCGAGCTGGTCGGCCGCGGCGTGCGCCCGCGACACCGGCCAGAACTCCGGCACGACGAGGTGCGCGCTGACGTGGTGGAAGCGACCAGCGCGGATCGCGCGCAACTGGTGGATGCGGATGAAGCCATCGCGCACGTGCGGTTGCAGCATCGTGACGAGCCGCTGTACGAACCCCGGATCCTCCTCGTCGAGCAGCGCGCCGACCGAGGTGCGGACGAGCCGCCAGCCGGTGCGCAGCAGCCACAGTCCCATCAGCGCCGCGATCGCCGGATCGAGCCACCAGACGCCGGTGACATAGACCGTCAGCAGGCCGATGACGACGCCGAGGCTGGTGACGAAGTCCGATAGCACATGGTGGCCGTCGGCCTCGATGGCGGCGGACTGGTGCTTGCGGCCATGGCGCACCAACAGCCAGCCGAGCGCGCCGTTGGCGAGGCCGGCGCCGAAGGTCAGCATCAGGCCGATGTCGAGTTGCTGCGGCTTCGAGCCGTCGATCAGGGCGTCGGTCGCCTGCCACAGGATCGCGAGCGCGGCGGCGACGACCAGGCCGCCCTCGAACGCGGCCGAGAAGAACTCGATCTTGCCGTGGCCGAACGGGTGCTCGCGATCGGCGGGCTGGCCGGCCCACGACAGCACGCGCAGCGCGAAGGCGGCGGCGACGACATTGACGATCGACTCGGCGGCGTCGCTGAAGATCGCCTGCGAGCCGGTCAGCAGCCACGCGTACGACTTGACCGCCAACAGGATCACCGCGACAGCCAGCGACAGCGCGGCAAGGCGGGTGTGGGCGGCAGCGGGCGTTCCGGCAGCGGACGTCACGCCCGCATCATGCCGATGGCATGGGCGCCTTGCACGCAGCCGCTGCGGGTCCAGGAACGGGAGGTCCCACGTCCAGCGGGCGCGCGCGCAATGCCGAAAAACGCGACATCATGGACCACGTCCCCAATGCGGCAACGCCACGGACCGAGGAGCGCGGCATCGCGCTCATCCTGGGGTTGATGTTCACGATGATCGTCGCGGGCATCTGCCTCACAGGCACGACGCTGCTGCGCTCGCACATCCAGAAGAACCGCACGTCGTGGGCCAGCAAGAGCCAGGCGCTGCAGGTGGCGCGCTCCGGCCTCGCCGAGGCGCACAGCTGGCTGCGGCGCCAGACCTCGCAGCCGGTGACGGCGTTCGCGCCGCTGCTCAACACCACCAGTTCGCCGCAGGTGCTCGATACCATCGACCCGAACATCGGGCTGGTCCGCGAGTTCCGCGTCACCGAGAAGATCTTCGCCCGCTACGAGGTGTGGAAGCGCTGGGACACCGACCCGGACAGCGAGCGCCGCGCATGGCGCCAGCAGTTCGAGTGCGAGGACGTCTCGTCGCTGCGCGGCGCTCCGGCATCCGGCACCATCTGGCGGCTGCGCAGCGTCGGCTACATCTTCGAGCAGTTCGACCCCAACGTGCCGTTCGACCAGGCCCCGAACAAAGTCATCGCCTCGCAGGTGGCGAGCAACGAGTACCGGCGACTCGTGCTCACCCTGCCCGGCAACGCCGCCATCAACGTCGGCGACGGCAACTCCTGTCACATCAACACCAACGGTCGCATCATCGGCGGCTCGGCGGCCGGCATCTTCTACCCGGCTGGCACGGGCACGCCGACGACTGGACCGAACAACGCGCAGCGTGTGACCGGCACGCCGCGTCTGGCGACGACGAACAACTACGACGACAGCTACGAGACGGTGTTCGGCATGAGCTACGAGCAGCTCCGCGCCATGGCGACGCTCGTGATCACCGACACCAACAGCATTCCAAGCCCGATGCCCGAGCACGGCATCGTCGTCATCGAGACCAACAACACCGTCAGCTTCGACGCCAGCAGGCCGCTGCGCGGCACAGCGCTGGTGATCGTGAAGCGCAACACGACGATCCAGCAGGGCAGCAACTCGGACTTCAACGGCATGCTCTACGTCGATGGCAACCTGACGGTGCGCGAGACCAGCACGATCCGCGGCGCGGTCGTTTGCACCGGCAACGTCACCGTCCAAGGCTCCGGCGCAGGCCAGTACGCCACCATCCAGTACGACGGCAACGTGCTGAACCAGCTGCTCGGCATCATCGGCAACTACGCAATGGCCAACGCCACGTTGCTGCCGCGCACGGCCCACTGACCCTTCGGTGGCTGATCGGCCGTGCCGGCGCGCTCAGCGCCCGGAGGCGCCGAGCACGGCGTTGAGCAGGAACAGGTTGAGGCCGTCGGCGAAGCCGCGCACGTTGGGGTCCTCGGCGAAGGCGATGACGTGGCCGCGGCCGTGCGGCTGGTGCACCAGCCACGCCTTGCGCGGCAGCTGCTTACGGCTCGCCTCCCACACGAAGCCCGCGCGGACCAGCCGCTCGGGCGCCTCGTAGATCGCGACGTTCGTGCCGCGATCGAGCTTGAGCGGCGTGAAGATGTGCGCGCTGTCGTGAACGACCGAAGCGGCGCCGTCGTAGCCGAAGCCGAGCCAGTGATCGCGGTCGACGGTGACGGCAAGGATCGCGCCGGGCGTGCTGGGTGGCGCCTCCTTCTCGGGCCGGATCGCGGCGTCGTAGTCGAACGGCTTGTCGGCGGCCGTCGGCGCGTCTGCTTCGCTTGGCTTGGCTGCTTCCTTCGGCTTGTCGGCGGCCTTCGGCGACTGCCGCGACTCCGCCTCGCTGGCGAGCAGCGCCACGTCCTTGTCCATCAGCCAGCGCGACGCCGAACCGAGCGTCACCAGCACGCCGCCGCGCTGCACGAAGTCCTTGATCGCCGACGCGCCGCCGGCGCCGAGAGCCTGCTGGTAGCCCGCGCCCTCGGGCAGAATGAGCACGGTGAACCGCTCCAACTCGGCGCGAGCGATGTCGTGCGTGCGGATCGGCGAGACCGGCACGCCGTAGCGCTGCTCGAGCAGATAGCGCGCCCAGCCGGCGGAGTTGGCGTTGACGGGGCGATCCCACAGCATCGCCACACGCGGCGCCTTCGGCGCGTGGCCGTCGTTGCTGCCGAAGTTGGGCCCGTCGTCGACCCACGACGCATCGGCGCAGGCCGGCGTGACGCCGTGCGCGGCGGCGAACTCGCGCATACGCGCGTGCAGGTCGGCCGGTTGGTCGTGAACTTTCACCACGAACGAGCCGGCGGAATAGCGCACGCCGTCGTGGGTGAAGGGCTCGTCGAGGATGCGCGCCTTGACGCCGTGCCGCAGCAGTTCGGCCAGCAGCGCCGCGGCGCCGTTCTGGCCCCATGCCACCACGTACGCGACCTTGGGCGGCTCGGTCCGCAGCGGCGCAGCGCCGCTGCTCGCCGCGCCGGCGGCGACCGCCGCGAGCCCGGCAGGCGGCGCGTCGCCGATGCGCCACGACTCGACGCCGAACAACAGCGGCAGCGCCCAGGCCGTCAGGTCATAGAACTCGGTGTCGCGCCGCTTCTGCTCGCGCCGCACCTGCGTGGCGAGGAACGCCGGCTCCAGTTTTGCCTCGGGCTCGAGCAGCACGGTCGCCAGCGTGCTCGCCGGCTGCGCCGTCGCCACCACGAACGAGCCGGCGGGGAACTCGCGCGCCGCCGGCTCGCCGCCGGCGAGTGGCGTCGCCGCGCCGCACGACCACGCCGCCGGCAGCCGCGTCACCTCGATGCCCTGCGCGGCCAACAGGTTCATCAGCCGCGCCAGCCGCGTGCGATCGCCGACCGCCGGGAAAACCCAGGCCTTGGTCGGGCCGTCGCCGCGCGCGATGCCGGCGCGCCGATGCGCCAGGAACGCCCGCAGCGCCTCCTTGGCGCCGCCGGCGATGGTCTCGAGCGTGCCGAGTGAGGCGACGAAGTGACGGCGGATGCAGTCGCGGTAGTGCAACAGCTTTTCGTCCTTGCGTCGGAACACCAGGCCGCGCGAGCTCGCCATCTCGTAGGTCATGCCGACGCTGCCGTGGAACGTCGGCCAACCTTCGCCGTAGCCGGGATAGAAGCTGTCGAACGACTCGCGCGTGAAGTAGTCGAAACCGAACCGGTCGAACCAGCGCGCATTGTTGCGGCCGTAGCGATCGAGCCACTGCCGCTGCGTCGCAGTGATCTCCTCGTGCAGGGGCGCCGCCGGCGGCGCGAAGTAGTACGACGAGTTGCCGCCCATCTCGTGTAGGTCGACGTAGACCAGCGGCCACCACTGCAGGAACGTCCGCACGCGCGCGCGCGTCTCCGGCTGCGTCAGCGCGAACCAGTCGCGGTTCATGTCGAACAGCGCGTGATTCGGCCGACCGCCGGGCCACGGCTGGCTGTGCTCGGCGCCGAACGGCGTCGCGTCGCCCCAGCGGCCGCGCGCGGCGCGCGTCGAGTGGACGAAGCGATCGCGACCGTCCGGATTCTGCAGCGGGTCGACGATGACGACGCACTCGCGCAGCACGGCGTCCACCAGCGCGTCGGGGCGCGCCGCCAGCAGGTGGTGCAGCACGAACAGCGCCGCGTCGGTGCCCGATGGCTCGTCGCCATGCACGCCATTGGCCAGCATCGCCACCGCCGGCAGCGACGCGACCAACCGCTCGGCCTCGGCGTCGGCGAGCCCGCGCGGGTCGGCGAGCCGCTGCATGCCGGCCTGCACGTCGTCGAGGCGCCGGATGTTCGCGGGCGAGCCGACGACGGCGACGTGCAGCTTGCGGCCTTCCCAACTGACGCCGTACTCGACCAGCCGCATGCGCTCGGGCGCGGCGGCGGCGAGCGCTTGCAGGTAGCGCTCGACGTCGGCGTGCAGCGTGATCTCGTCGCCCCACGCGAAGCCGAAGAAGCGGTCCGGCGTCGGGATCGCCGGGTCGTAGACGACGTCGGGCAGCAGCGGGCCCGCAGCCGGCAGCGAACCGGGATCGGGGACCTGGGCCGCGGCGGCGGCGACGACAACCAGTGAAGCGAGGACGGTGCGCATCCGGGTGACAGTACGCCGCGGGCGCGGCCGGCACGAGCCTGCGCAGCACGGTCCAGCAACGCGCGCGGGGCGGCCGCGCCTGCGCGACCGCCCCGCGGCGACCGACCGGCGCGCCATGCGCCGGCGGCAATCCAAACTCACTGGCCGACGAGCATGACGGCGGCATCCGAGATGCCGAAGCCGAACGCGTTGAGCGTCGGGTCGAGGCTCAGCGCCTGCGTGAACAACTGCGTGCCGACGAGCGCCGGCGTCAGCGGGATCGGGAACGCCAGCGACGCCGACGTGCTAGCGCCGATCATCGTCAGCGTCGCCTCGAACGAGACGCGCAGCGGGCAGCCCGGCATGCCGATCAGGCCGAGGTCGACCGGCAGCGGGCCGATGCCCGAGAACGTGCGGCTGACGCCGACGGCCAGGACGGCGATGCCGAATGGCAGCTTGTTGACCGTGATGTTCGCCGCGCCACCGAGCGTCGGCGCCGTCGACGAGACGTTGCCCGGCACGCCGAGCGTGCCGGCGCAGCCGGCGCCGATGTAGCCGTAGCCCGGCGCGCTGTTGGTCTGCGTCGTCCCGTAGTGGAAGGCGCCGTTCCAGACGCGCGGCGAGAACTGCGGCGACGTCGCCGTCGGGCCGAAGATCGGCGTCTGCTGCACGAGGCCGGTCGTGATCGCCATGTCGGCGTTGGTGTAGGTCGTCAGCGCGCCGAGGTTGCTGTAGAACGGCGAGCCGCCGAGCATCTCGACCGCGACGCCGTTGAGGCCGGCGGCGAGGTGCACCGGCGCCGCCAGCGGCGCGAAGGTGCGCTGGTTGAAGCCGCGCGACGTCGTCACCGACGTGCCGACGAGGCGCCACTGCGTCGCGTCGAGCACCGCGCCGACGTACGTGCCGGCCTTCTGCCAGACGTTGATCGTCACCGGGCTGCCGGCGGCGACGCTGCTGTGCACGTGCAGGCCGCAGATCGTCACGCCGTTGGGGTTGGTGACGTTGACGTCCATGTAGCTGGCGGCGCCCGGCGCCGTCGCGTTGATGAACGTGCCGCCGGTGAACGTCGTCTCCATCGACGTCGCGACGGCGATGCGCTTGCTGAGCGTCACCGTCGGCTGGCACGCGCGCTGCACGCGCAGCGTGACGTTGACCTCGCCGCAGCTGCCGGGATACGTGAACGTCGGGTTCTGCGCGGTCGAGTCGGTCAAGCCGTCGCCGTCGAGGTCCCAGTCCCACGTCGCCGGGGGCGGCGACGAGGTGTCAGTGAACTGCAGCGTGTTCGGCGCGATCAGTTGGTTGGTGAACGACGGCACGACGATGTCCGTCTGCACGTAGTTCTGCTTGACCGCCGTGTAGGCGCCGAGGCTGTCGACGATCGTCAGCGACACGGTGTAGTTGCCGCAGTTGACGTAGACATGGCTCGGGTTGGCGAGGTTGCTGTCGGTGACGCCGTCGAAGTCGAAGTCCCAGGCGTAGGCCAGGATGCCGCCCGGATTGCCGGACGACGCCTGCGCCGTGAAGTTCACTGTCAGCGGCGAGGCGCCGCGGGTCGGCGTGCCGGCGAAGTCGACGAACGTGACGCCGCTGACGTAGTAGAGCGCGATGTTGGGGTGGCGCAGGTTGCCGAGACCCGTGCCGCCAAAGGCGCTGGCGACGGTCGACGTGCGGACGCGCGCGGCGACCATGTTGAGCGACGCCTCGAGCGTGCTGTAGGTGCTCGGCAGCGGCGGCACCGGGGTCGCCGGATTGGTGTAGATCGGGTTGGCCGAGACGTGGTGCAGCGCCATGCCGTAGGTGCCCGGCGCGAGGTAGAACGGCGTCGGCAGGGTCCAGGTGACGCGGCCGCCGGCGTGCGTGCGGGTCGCCGTCGCGACGTTGGTCCAGGCCGCGGCGTTGAGTTCGTTGCCGAGCAGCGTGCCGCCGACGCCGGTGATCCAGACGCCGAGCGTGCCGTTGGTGCCGGAGCCGGTGTTGATGTTGGTGTCGATGCGATGGATCGTCAGGCCGGCCGGATCGGTGACCGTGACGTCGAACAGTTGCGTCGCGGCTGCCGGACCGGGGATCGAAATCTGCAATCCGCCGACGAAAGTGGACTGCAGCGGCGATTGGGCAACGAGGCCAGTCGTGAGCACGAGTGCGGCGAAAAGTCGGACCATGGGGCGATGGGGGTTGGAGCGGCGAGCACTATCGTGAAGGTTCTCTTGCCCGCATGATGGCAACCATACACTCTCGCGTTCCCGCCGCGGCGGCTGGCCAGCGCCTCGCCGCGTGGCTAGCGGCGCAGTTCGCGTACCTGGACGAAGCGGGCTGGCGCGCGGCGATCGCCGCCGGTGCGGTGCAGCGCAATGGCGCACCGACGACCGCGGCGACGTTGCTCGCCGCCGGCGACGTTGTCGCCTACATGCCACCCACCTCGGCCGACGCCGAGCCCGAGGTGCCCGTGCTGCACGCCGACGACGACGTGGTGGTCATCGACAAGCCCGCCGGTCTGGTGGTCCAGCACGCGAGCAGCTGGCCGGGGCGGACGTTCCTGCGGCGGCTGGCGCAGCGTCACCCGCCCGCCGCCGGCGCGCTGCTGGAACCGATCCATCGCCTCGACCGCAGCACCAGCGGCGTGCTGCTCGTCGCGAGGCGCCCGGCAGCCGCGGCGCGCTGGATGGCGGCGTTCGCCGCCGGCGCGGTCACCAAGACCTATCTGGCGTTGGTGCAGGGTGTTCCCGCCGCCGCGGCCTGGACCATCGACGCCCCGATCGGTCCGGCGACCGAATCCGCCGTGCGCGCGCGGCAGGCGGTCTGGCCGGCGGGCGCGCCCGGCGCGCGGCCGGCCGTCACCGCCGTCGAGGTCATCGCGTCCTTCGCCCACCACGCCCTCGTCCGGCTGCGACCGCGCACCGGGCGCACCCACCAGTTGCGCGTCCACCTTGCCCACGCCGGGCATCCGCTGGTCGGCGACCCGCTGTACGGCCGGTCGGACGCGGACTTCCTCGCCTGGGTGGCCCGCCGCCGCGACGGCACCGCCGCGCCAGCCGACGGCCCGCGCACCCTGCTGCACGCCGCCGACCTCACCGGCCTCGGCGCCTGCTGGTCGGCACCGCTGCCCGGCGACTTCGTCGCCGCCCTGGACGCGCTCCGGCCGGCCTGACGGCCGGCGACGCATCCGAAACGCCGATGTCGCCGCAGTAGTAAGGCAAGCAGCGGAACCCGGGCCATGCTCCCCTTGCGGGGCACATTGACCAACTCAGCGTAGCGGCCATACTTCTGACGGCATCCCGCCAACCGTGTGCGGCTGCACCGCACGCGCCATCAGCGCCCCATCATGGCGCCTCTGCCGCCCCTCCAGGATACTGACCACCATGCGAATACTCGCCACCGTTGCGACCCTGGCTGCGTTCTGTCCCGCCCAGGATCAGACTCAGGATCCGACCTTCCAGCCAAAGAGCGCCTTCAAGGCCTTCCGCGCCGAACAGGGCGGCCAGTGGATCGCCCAGTGGCACCCGGCCACCGGCACTCCGAGCGCGATCTATGGCACCGGCATGCCGATCAGCGGCTGGACCGAGAACTCACTCGCGGCGGCGCGCGCGCACGCGAACAAGCTGTTGCGCGACCAGAGCACGCTGCTTGGCCTCGGCACGAGCGACTTCCGCGAGGCGATCAGCGGCCGCATGGGCCGCTCCTGGACCTTCACCTACGATCAGTACTTCCGCGGCCTCAAGGTCATCGACGGCCGAGCCGACGTCCGCATCAACATGAGCGGTGTCGTCGCGATGCTGGGCAGCAAGGCTTGGCCGATCGCGGCTGACTTCGACACGACGCCGGCGATCGACGCCGACGTCGCCACCGCGACCGCGTGGAACGCGCTCGACGCGCAGCCAACGGGCGTCAAGCAACCCGCGCCGGTTGCCGCGCCGCGCCTCGTCATCTGGGGCGACACGCACGCCGACAACCTCGCGCCGTTCTACCTCGCATGGGAAGTCAGCGTCAGCAACGTCGACGGCACGGGCGATGGCAGGATCGGCCGCTTCTTCGTCGACGCCAAGACGGGCGCCGTGCTGACCTTCGTCAGCGACAAGCACGAATGCGGCTTCGTCGGCTGCAACGTCGCCAAGGCCGCGCCCGCGGCGGCGCCGGCCACGACGGCGGCGATGCCGCCGGTGCCGACGACGGTGACGGTGACCGGCTGGACGCGCACCGGCATCGACGCCTTCGCGGCGCTGGTCAACGTGCCGATCCCCGGCCTCGTCGTCGCGGTGCCGGGCCTCGGCAACTACACGACCGACAACAACGGCCAGTTCACCATCGACATCGCGTCGCCGGTGACGATCTCGATCGGCACGCTCGACGGCCGCCACCACAACCCGATCAGCGGCGCCAACGCGCCGGCGGCGAACGTCACGGTCAACCCGGGCGTGCCGGCGTCGATCGACCTGCTGACGGCGGCGGCGACGGCCAACGAAGCCGCGCACACGTCGACGAGCTACTTCGTCGACCGCACCAACGAGTGGTGCCGCACGATCCTCGGCAACAGCACGCAGCTGGCCACCGCGAGCAACGTCGCGGTCACGGTCAACATCGCGTCGACGTGCAACGCCTACTACACGGGCAACACGATCAACTTCTACCAGGCCGGCGGCGGCTGCTCGAACACGGCCTTCTCGACGGTCGTGGCGCACGAGTGGGGCCACGGCATCGACGAGCGCTACGGTGGCATCAGCAACACCAACGCCGAAGGCATGAGCGAAGGCTGGGGCGACATCCTCGGCTGCTACCTGATGGACACGCCGCTGCTGGGCAGCGGCTTCCAGACGGCCGGCGTCGCGCTGCGCCGCGGCGACAACACGTTCCTGTACCCGTACTCGGGCTCGTCGCCGCACGCCGCCGGCCAGGTCTGGATGGGCTTCGCGTGGCGCCTGCGTGAGCGCCTGCGCGCCGCGTTCGGCACGGCCCAGGCGGTCGCGATCTCGCAGGACATCGTCGTCTCGTCGCTGCTCGCCAACGCCAGCACGCGTCCGGACGGCGTCCGCGAGGTGTTCATCGCCGACGACAACGACGGCAACCTGCTCAACGGCACGCCGAACTACGACCACCTCGCCGGCGCGGCGACCGACAAGGCGATCCCGTACCCGGTCAAGCAGGAGGTCTCGATCACGCACACGGCGCTCGGCAACACGAGCGAGCAGCTGAAGCCGCGTCGCGTCGACGTGTCGGCGTCGCCGATCGCCGCCGGCTCGGTCAGCCAGGTCCGCGTCGTCTACAACGTCGGCGCCGGCAACGTCACGCGCGTCCTGGTGCCGAACGGCGTCGCCGACGGCTACGTCGCTCTGCTCCCGGGCCGCAACTCGGGCACCACGACCTACTACTTCGAGGCCGTGCACAGCAACAACTCGGTGACCCGCCTGCCGCAGACGGGAACGTTCACCTACACCACGAACGTCGCCACCACCGGCCCGTTCGTCGGCTTCTACAACGAGGGCTTCACCGCCGGCGCCAACGGCTGGACGGCTGGTAATTACACCGGCACCGCGCAGGACTGGCAACTCGGCGCGCCGGCGGGCAAGTCCGGCACAGCGAATGGTATCCCGTGGGCTGACCCGACGGCGGCGAGCGCCAACGGGAACATCTACGGCACCGACCTCGGCAATACGGTCTGGAACGGTCAGTACTACGCCAGCCGCAGCTACTGGCTGCGCAGCCCGGCGATCAACTGCAGCGGCCGCACCGGCTGCTTCCTGCGCTTCCGTCGCTGGCTGACCGTCGAGGAAGGCATCTACGACCGCGCCGAGATCTACGTGAACGGCACGCTGGTCTGGGGCAACCCCGCCAACGGCAACCTGCTCGACACGACGTGGTCGACGGTCGAGTACGCGATCCCGATGGCCGACAACCAGGCCGCCGTGACGGTCGAGTTCCGCATCACCACCGACGGCGCGCTGAACCTCGGCGGCTGGAACATCGACGACATCGAACTCGGCACCAAGCAGATATTGCTGCTGCCGGCCGAGCTGACCATGCTGCCGGAGCAGGCGCAGCAGGGCGCGACGATCAACTTGGCCGTCGCGACGACGCAGCCGACGTGGCCCTACATCCTGGCGATCGCCGACGCGCCAGGCCCGACGGCGGTCCCGGGCTTCCCGACCGTCCAGGTCGGCGGCTTCATCAACCTGTTCACCGGCACCACGGACGGCGCGGGCCTGTCGACCAGCTCGTTCCTGGCGCCGAACATCCCGTCGACGACGGGTGTGTTCTTCTACAGCCAGGTGGTGACGCTCGACCCGACGTTCACGACCTTCGTCGCCTCGAACGCGTTCGTCAACCTGTTCACGCAGTGATCCGGTTGCGCCCGCCGTTCGCGCACCGAATGGCGGGCATCGTAGCTACCGCGCTCCAGCGCGGCGGCGGCAGCGGCCCGGCCTGATGCCGGGCCGCGGTGACGCGAAGGAGCGCTGCCGCCCCCGTCACCACATGACCTGACCACCGCAGTGGCTGAGGCCCTGCCCGGTCATGCCGCGCGCGCCGTCGGAGCACAGCCACGCGACCGTCGCGCCGATCTCGTCGGGCTGCAGCAACCGGCCGATCGGCACCACCGCCATCGCCTGCTTCTTGGCCTTGGCGAACGACGTCTTCATGCCGTCGGCCATCAACTGCAGGCCGGCGGTCGCCATGTCCGTGTCGACCCAGCCCGGACAGATGGCGTTGACCGTGACGCCGCGTGGCGCCAGTTCGAGGGCCAGCGCCTTCACGAACCCGATCACGCCGTGCTTGCTGGCGCAGTACGCGGTGTAGCCCGGCACGCCGAAACGCCCGAGCACCGAGCTGATCGCGACGATGCGGCCGCCGTCGGCGAGCATCGGCAGCGCCGCGGTGACCGTGTGGTACAGGCCGTCGAGGTTGGTCCGCAGGATGACGTCCCAGCGATCGGGACCATCGACGGCGCAGCGGTTGGGGCCACCGACGCCGGCGTTGGCGACGACCACGTCGAGTCCGCCGAAGGCGTCGCGGACCGCGGCGCACGCGCGCGCCATCGACTTGCGATCGGTGACGTCGCCCGCGACGGCCAGCGCGCCCGCCTTGGCGCCGCCGAGCGCCTTCACCACCGCGGCGAGCGGCGCCTTGCGGCGGCCGAGCACGGCCACGCGCGCGCCCTGCGCGGCGAGCACGCCGGCGATGCCAGCGCCGATGCCGGAGCCGCCGCCCGTGACGAGACAGCGCTTGCCAGCGAGGGCAGCGCTCATCGCCCGCCGCCCGCGCCGCACATCGCGACGACCTCGGCACACAGCTTGCGGATGCCAGCGCAGACGTCCTTGGGGCGCGCGTCGTACATGTACGCCGGCGCGGTGACGATGCGCCGCACGCGGTCGACAACGCACTGGTCGACCGGGCAGTCCTGGTGCTTCGCGCCGAGCCGCTCGATCGCCTGCGCGACGCCGCGATCGTCGCCGACGGTCAGCGTCGGGTGCGCCGTTGCGCCGAGCGCCAGCGCGACGAGCGCCGGCGCAATGCAGATCGCGCCGATCGGCTTGCCGGCGGCGTGCACCTCGCGCAGCAAGCCCGCGACCTCCGGATGCGGCGTCCCGTCAGCCCCCTGCAACGCAAAGTCGCTGAGGTTCTTCGCTACGCCATAGCCGCCCGGGACGATCAGGGCGTCGACGTCGGCGGCCTGCACGGTCGCGAGGTCGCGCACGCGGCCGCGCGCGATACGGGCCGACTCGCGCAGCACGTCGCGGCACTCGCCACCGACCGGCGCCTGCGCCGCATGGTCGACGACGTGCCGCTGGTTGCCGCGCGGCGCCAGGAACACCGCTTCGACGCCGAGCTCGTCGAGGCACAGGAGGGTGAAGACCGACTCTTGGATCTCCGATCCGTCGAGGAAGCCGCACCCCGATAGAAGAACGCCGACCCGCAGCTTCATGCGGCCGGAATCATGCCGGACCGAGCGGGCCGCGCCACGGCGATCCGCGCCGGTCCGCGGGCCGCTAGCCCGCGGGGCCGCCGACCGCCGACTGCTGGCGGGCGGCAAGCTGACCGAGCACGTCGAGCGCAGCGACGCGATGGGCCGCGGTCTCGGCGCTGCCGACGCTGCTGATCTCCGACAGCGTGGCAGAGGGACAGCGCTTCCGACGGGGTCGGCGGCAGCGGCGGCAGTTTCATCTTGCCGGTCGCGATCTGACGCGCGAACACGCGCGAATGTTCGTTGGTCGCGGACCAGGGCATGAAGCGCCGCGATCCGCCCCACCGCACGGGCGCAGGCGCGTCGTCACGGTATTCCACGACCCCGCCGCCAGGCTGCCGCCGGCGCCGCTAGTATGGCGGTCGTTTCCATGCCCCGCTTCCTCGTCGCCGCCGGGCTCGCCGCCGCCATCGCAGCGCAGGCGCCGTCGCCGTGGGCAACGCTGACCGTGCCGTCGGGGGCCATCGCGGCTCAATGCCAGTCGCTCGGCAAGATCGCGATCTACCGCGACGGCAGCACGCTGCACGCATGGTCGGCCGTGACCCGCGCATGGAGCAACCACCGGGTCGCGCCGAGTGCGTCGCTCAGTCTGCACAACGACTGCCTGCTCGCGCTCGATAATGGCAACTGTTTGGCCTACTCGGCCTTCACCGGCCGCTTCGCCACACTGGCCATCGGCCCCACCGCCGTGCCGCACAACGCCGCCGGCGCGCAGAACGACGCCATCCTGGCCGTCTCCGACAATGGTCTGTTGCACATATTCGCTGCCACCGAGGGCCATTGGCGCCACCGCCCCGTCGCCGCGAACTTCCAGGTCACCGTGCAGCGCCAAGTGCTGCTGCTGCTGCAAGGCGCGCTGCTGTCGGCGATGGACGCGGCCACGGCGGCATGGCACGACCACGCGGTCGCCGCGGCGCCGACGCAATGCAGCGCCGACGGCAGCGCGGCCTTCGCCTGGGGCGCCGGCACCGTGCACGCGTTCTCGGCGATGACCGGCGCGTGGCTCGACACCAACGAACCAGCTGCCGCCGCGTTTGCGCGCGGGGATGATTGGGGCGCGTTCTGCGGCTCCAGCCGGGCCGTCGCATTCAGCGCGATTCGCGGCGCCTTCGCCGTCTGCGACGCCGGCGGCCTGCTGTCCGTGAGTCTGTGGGACCTGTACGGCCTCTTCGACGACGGTACCACGATCCGCGCCTTCTCGGCGCTGGTCGGCGCCTGGAGCGCGCCGCTGGCGCCAAGCGGCGCGTCGATCAGCGCGCGCGGGGCGACCGCGCTGCTCACAGACGCCGCCGGCACGCTGGGCTACAGCGCCGAGCGCAACGAGATCGCGTTGTTGCCGGGTCAGGCGGCCAGCAGCGGCGTCGCCGACCTGGTCGCTTGGGCTCGCCCGGCCATCGGCGCCGCGCCGCAGTTCTTCAGCGCCGTCACCGGACGCTGGATCGAGGGTCCGCCGGGGCTCACGGTCCCGCTGCTGACCACGACCGCCGCCGCAGCGCTGACCGCCGCCGGCGTCGTCGCGTTCTCGCCGCGCACCGGTCGCTTCGTCGCGCTCGCCGAGCCGGGTGCGCAGCTCGCCGGCAATCCGAGCAGCGCGCCGCTGATCGCGATCGGCGCGACCTCGGTGCACGCCTTCGACGCGCGCATCGATCGCTGGGTCAGCCGGCCGCTCGCGGCCACCGGACCGGTGACGCCGCAGATCTGGCGCACGACGGCGCTGCTGCTCAACGGCGGCATCGCGCTGGCCTACGCGGCCCAGACCGGCGCGTGGTCCGCACAGACCCTGTCTGGGCCACTGACCAGTTTGCGCGCGAACAGCGAGTGCCTGCGGCTGACCACCGCCAACGAAGTCCTCGCGGGGTCGGCGCTCGCCGGCGCCGGCTGGTTCGCGCAGTTTCCCGAGTTCCGCCGCGTTCAGCCAGCTGACGCGCCGGTGACCTGGTTCGCTGCGGCGCCGCCTGGCGGCGGCCTCATCGCGCCCGCCCTCGGGCTACCGGCGGCCGGCCCCATCGCGCTTCCGGGCCTCGGCGCCTTGCTGCTGGCGCCAGACGACACCCTGCTGCTACCCCCGGTCACCCTCGCTGCGAACGCAACCATCGTCGCAAGACTGCCGATGCCGTCAGCGTGGCCGCTGCTGGGCGCCGAACTCGGCCTACAGGCCGTGTGCTTGTCGACTACGAACGCGCCGTACCTGACCGAACTGGCGACCCTGCGGCCGCAGTGACGATCGACCGATCCGCATGAGCCAAGGCGCCCCTGGCGCCGATGACAAAGCGTGGCCCGAATCAGGATCCGCACCAGCGACCGCAACATGGTCGCGGTCGTGCAAGCGACCGCCGGCACGGCCATGTCCGCGGCCGACGTGCGCAGCGCACTCGCGGCCGGACGGATCGTGCACGGGCTCGACGACGAAGTGATCGACGCGCTCGGTCAGAAACTCGCCGACGCCACGTTCGGGGGCGAAACCTTGGTCGCGCGCGGCACGCCGCCGGTCGCCGGCGAGGATGGCCGCATCGAAGGCGTCGCCCCACCCGGCACGCAGGCTGGCATGCCGCGCGAAGACGGCAGCATCGACTACCGCGAGCGCCTGTTCCTGATCGGCGTCAGCGTCGGCACCGAGCTCGGCCGCATCGTGCCGCCGACCGCCGGCACGCCCGGGACCGACGTCAACGGCGGCGCGGTGCCGGCGAAGAGCGGCAAGCCGACCACCATCCGCATCGGCGCCGGCGCCAAGGTCCAAGGCGCGAGCGTGCTGGCCACGCGCGCCGGCGTGCTGCTGCGCACCGCGCGCACGCTCGACGTGGTGCCACTGTTCACGCACGGCGGCGACGTCGACTACAGCAGCGGCAACCTGCACACGGACGGCTCGCTCGCCGTTCAGGGCGACGTGCGCGAGGGCTTCGTCACGACCGCCAGCGGTGACGTGCAGGTGCAGGGCGCGGTGACGGATGGAACCGTTCACGCCGGCGGCAGCGTCGAGATCGGCGGCTGTGTCATTGGTCGCCACGCCGTGGTGCACGCTGATGGTGACGTCGCCTGCCGCCACGCGACCAGCGCCGCCATCGAGGCCGGCGGCACAGTGACGATCGCCGACCAGGCCACCCACTGCCACATCCGCGCCGCCGTCGTCAAGGTGGTCGAGCGCCATGGCGTCCTGCTCGGCGGCGAGACGCGCGCCCGCGACCGCATCACCGTGCGCAACGCCGGATCGCCCGGCGGCGCTGAGACGCTGCTGGTCGTCGGCGATGTGCTCGCCGAAGCGACCAAGTCGGTGCGCGCCACCGGCGCCGCGCGACTCGACGAGCACGCCCAGCAGCGTCATGGCAGCGGCACGGACCTGCACAGCGACGATGCGGCCAACGCGGAGCGCCGCAAGCTGCGCCTCCACCAGCGCGAAGCGCTGGCCAAAGCGTGCGTCGAGATCCAAGGCACGATCCATCCCGGCGTGCGCGTCGTCTTCGGCGAACGCAGCTGGACCTGTAACACCGCAAGGCACGGGCTGCGCCTGCGCTGGGACGCCGCCAGCGAGACCATCACCGAGGAAAACATCCGCTGATCTGCGAACTGCGCGACCTACAGGCGCGCGAAGTCATGTCGAGCGACGTCCAGTGGTGCGACGCCGTTGAGAACCTGTTGGCGGTCAGCAGCCGCATGGCCGCCAAGGCCTGCGCAGCCTGTTGGTGCGCGGCGAGCGCGACACCGACCTGCCCGGCATCGTCACCAGCAAGGACATCGTCAACCTGCTCGGCACGCACGACGCCGCGCTGCTCGACGAACTGCGCGTCGGCGACGTGATGACGCGCCCAGCCATATGCGTGCCGGCTCAGACCAACCTGCGCGACTGCATCAACCTGATGCGGATGAGCCGAGTTCGCCGCCTGCCCGTGCTGGATGGCGCCGAGGTCATTGGCGTGCTCAGCAGCACCGATGCGTTCCGCCGCGCGCTAGCCGACGCCTGAACGCCGTCAGCCGGTGCTGCCGCCACGCGGGTCGACAGGCGGTTGCTCCCACGGCGTCGCCGACGCGATCTGCGCGACGACCTCCTCGGGCGTGCTGGCGACGCGCCAGAGGCCACGGAGGCGCTGCTGGATGAAACCCTCGGCAACGCAGCGGTCGAGCATGTCGAGCAGCGGCCGCCAAAAGCCGAAGGCGTCGAGCACGACGATCGGTTTGTCGTGAAAGCCGAGCTGCTTGAACGACATGACCTCGAGCAGTTCCTCGAGGGTTCCGAGCCCGCCAGGCAGCGCGACGAAGGCGTCGCCGTTCTCGTCGAGCACGCGCTTGCGGCTGCGCATATCGTCGAGCGACTCCATCGTGTGGGCCTCGTCGCAGGCGACGTTCTTGTCGACGAACTGGCGCAGGATGACGCCGAACGTGCGCGCGTCGGCCCGGCGCGCCCCGCGCGACACCGCCCCCATCAGGCCGAAGCGGCTGCCGCCCCAGACCAGGTCCCAACCCCTGGCGCCGATCTGCTCGCCGAGGCGCTCGGCGACCGCGTGCCACTTCGGGTCGATGCGCTCGCTCGACGAGGCGTAGACCGTGACGCGGAAGCGCCGCTCCGGCGTCGGGGCGCTCATCGGGCGCCCCCGCGGGCCAGCCAGCGGTCGAAGAGCATCAGGCCCGCCATCGACTGTCCGTCGCCGACCGCCTGGCCGACGACGAGTTCGCGCGCCTGTTCGAGCGGCATGCGATGCACGGTGATCCGTTCGCTGGCCTCCAACCGCTGCGACACCTCGGACAGTCCCCGGGCGACGAAGAACCAGCAGCGCTCGTTGGAGACGCCCTTGTAGGGCGCGAACGAGCCGAGCGCGTCCCAGCGCGTCGCCGCGAGACCGGCCTCCTCGGCGAGTTCGGCCCGCGCCACCGCGAGCGGCTCCTCGCCGGGCTTCATGCCGCCGATCGGGAACTCCCAGAGGTCGCGACCAAACAGGTAGCGGTGCACGCGCACCAGCGCCGTCGTGCCGTCCTCGAACCACGGGATCGCCGCCGCGCTGCCCGGCATGTCGACGTAGAAGTACTCGCCGGGCGAGCCGTCGGCCTGCGCGTACCGGTCGCGGCGGTAACGATGCCACCGGTTCTCGACGAGCGTCTCGCTCGTCAGCCGCTCGAAGGGACGCGTCATCGCTGACCCAGCGAGAACCAGAGCTGGCGACGGGTGTCCGTCTCCTCGTAACGCCAGGGCCAGCCGAGGTCGAGCGCGATAGGGATCTGGAAGTACGGCAGCTCGATACGAAAGCCGAAGCCCGACGACGCACGCATCTCGCCAAAGGTCGGATCGTCGGGCCCGAGGCCGAGGAAGCCGACGTCCGTGAACACAAGCCAGCGCAGGATCTCGCGGTCGCGGAATTCGCCATCCATGCGCGTCGCCACCAGCGGGAACGAAACCTCAACCGTGCCGGTGACGGTGATCTCGCCGCCGTAGGGGCGGCCGAACTGCTTGGGGCCGGCGCGGCGGAAGTCGAAGCCGCGGAGGTTGGCGCCGCCCATGTAGAAGCGCTCAGTCAGGAAAACGTCGTCGGTGCCGCTGAACTCGTTGGCGACGCCGAAGAGCGCGTCGAGGTGCAGCACCGTCGGGTGTCCCGACTCGTTCTCGCGCAGGCGCACGTACACATTGCCGGTCTGCGTGAACTTGGTCAGGCTCTCCTCGCCGCCGAGCGGCCCGCCGACCATCTCGACGTTGGACGACAGCTCGAAGCCTGAGGTCGGGCGCAGCACATCGTCGTAGTCGCGATAGCGGCCGAACAACCGCAGGCCCCGCAGCTCCGTCTGGCCCTCAGCGTCGTACGCCAGCACCGTGGCGTCGGGCGCCAGCGACTCGATTTCCACCGAATCGGCGCGCACGCCAAGGCCGGCATTGAAGTTGTCGGTGAAGTTGTGCGACAGCGCGACGTCAGCGCCGAACGTGTCCGAGGTGTAGCCGTCGGGCAGCAGCTGGATGCGCCTGCGACCGCCGACGCGCAGTTCCCACGTGTCGAGGTGCTGCACGAAGACGTCTGGCTCGGTCCAGGTCAGCGAGAACGTGCTGAAGCGGCTGCCCGGCGAGACCAAGGCGTCGAGGCGTTGCCCGCCGCCGTGGAAGGCCTTGTTGTCGAGCACCTCGACGAAGCCCGTGACCGGGTTCCACGTCGACGGCGGCTTCCACAGGTCGAAGTTGTTCTTGCCGAACTCGAAGCGGCCGATGACGCCCTGGCCGGTGCTGACGCCGACGCCCCAGTTGAGCCGCCCAGTGGACCCGTCGACGACGTCGAGCCCGACGTCGACGGCGCCAGGGTCGCCGGGGACGGGCTCCAACTGCAGCCGCGGCCCCTGCTGCGAAATCGGGTCGTTGAAGAATCCGGTCTGCTCGACCAGGCGCTGCGAGCGCCGCACCTGCACCATGTCAATGCGCTCGCCCGGGAAGATGCGGAAGCGCCGGCGAACGACACGGTCGCGGGTGAAACGGTTGCCGCGGATGACGATGTCGCGCAGGTTCTTCGGCACGCCCTCGCTGACGCGCAGCACGATATCGACCTCGTTGGCGACGGAGTACGTCTCGACCGGGGGCAGCACGCGGCACCCGCCGCGCACCGCGCTCATGCCGGGGAAGTTCTGCGGTGGATGACCACGCTCGCCGTAGAAGTCGAGGATCGCCTGCACGTCGCGCTGCAGCTTGTCGCTGTCGTAAAACTGGCCGGGCGTGACCTTGATCAACGCCTGGACCTCCGCGAGCGGCAGGGACGGCGCTTCCTGCAACGGCCCACCCTCGCCGTCGACGTGCTCGACGCGCAGCGAGCGCACGCGATACCGCACGCCCTCGACGACCACGAAGGTCAGGTCGACGACGTCGCGATCCGACGAGAACTGTACGTCGGCGAGGTCGACGGTCGCGTCGAGGAATCCCCGCTTGCGGTAGAACAGCCGCAGCCGATCGAGGTCCTCGTCGACCAGTTCGCGGCTGTACGCGTCGCCGTTGAGCAGGCCGCGCGCCGGCTTGCTGACGATGCTCGCATCGCGGATCAGGTAGTCGTCGGCGCCGACGATGCCGAACACCGGGTCGGCGGCGAAGCTGGCATTGCCGAGGAACCGGACCTCGCCAACGGTGACCTTGGGCCCCTCGTCGACGCGGAAGCGCAGGCGGGCAGGCGCGCGGCCGCTGACGTCGGACTGGGCTGGCGCGTCGCCGACGGCGTCGGACGACAATTCCTCGATCGTCACCTCGGCGTGGGCGAAGCCGTCGCGGCGATAGCGCGCCAGCAGGGCCTTGCGCATCGCTTCGGCCTCGGTGCGGGTGATGCGCGCGCCCGGATAGACGCCGAGCAGCGCGTCAATCGTCGCGCGCTCGAGATGGTCCAGTCCCGTGTACTCGATGCCCGTGAACACGGTTGACTCGCGCGCGACGACATAGGTCAGAGCGACGCCATCGCCCTCGGGCGCGGCGAAGCAGGTGACGACGATGCGGCGCACGCGCCACAGTTCGGCGCAGTCCTCGGAAACCGCGCGCGGCTCGAATGGCTGGCCGACAGCCACGGCGAGCCCGCGCAGATACGGCGCCGCCGCGTCGCCATCGACGCGCTCGAGCCGGTTGCCGACGAAGCGCCCGATAGCGATCGAACGCACCGGCTTGCCGGCGAGCCGGACGATCTCCTGTGGATAGACAACCTCGTCGTTCGCGACGCCTTGCCGCAGCGCCACGGGCGTGCCGGGTGGCGGCGGCTCCTGCCCCTGCGCGCGCAGCGGTGGCGTCGCCGCTGCCAGCGCGGCGGCAAGAGCGAGCGCAGGCACGAATCGACCGCCAGGTCGACGGCGCCCGCGGCCGTCACTGCATGGGTTCGGCCCTGCGGGTGTAGTTCTCAAAACGCATATACTCGCGGAAGAACCGCAGGACGACCTCGCCGGTCGGGCCGTTGCGCTGCTTGGCGATGATGATCTGCGCCAGGCCGGCATTCTGCTCCGTCGGCTTGTAGTAGTCGTCGCGGTGCAGGAGGACGATGACGTCGGCGTCCTGCTCGATCGCGCCCGACTCGCGCAGGTCGCTCATGCGCGGTCGATGGTCGTCGCGATTCTCGACGTCGCGGTTGAGCTGGGAGAGCGCAATCACCGGCACCGAGAGCTCGCGCGCGATGCTCTTGAGGCCGCGCGAGATCGCCGAGATCTCCTGCTGGCGGCTCTCGAAGCGGCCGCCGCCCGACATCAGCTGCAGGTAGTCGACGACCACCATGCTGATGCCGTGCTTCTGCTTGAGCCGGCGGCACTTCGCGCGCAGTTGCGTGATAGAAATGCCCGGCGTGTCGTCGACGTAGATCGGCGTCTCGTAGAGTTTCGCCGCCTCGTCCTGCAGGCGCTTGTACTGCTGGTCGGTGATGCGCCCTTTGCGCATCGCCGCGCCGTCGATCTGCGACCGGCAGCAGAGCATGTTCTGGATGACCTGCTGGTTGGACATTTCCAGCGAGAAGAAGGCAACGCCGGCGCCGAGGCTGGCCACGCGCTCGGTGATATTGAGCGCGAAGGTTGTCTTGCCCATCGACGGACGCGCCGCGACGACGATCAATTCGCCAGGCTGCAGGCCGCCCGTCATGTCGTCGAAGTCGTAGTAGTCGGTGCCAAGGCCGGTGAGCCGGCCCTCGCGCTCGCGCAGGCGATCGATGCGCTCGAAGGTGCTCTGCAGCACGTCGGCGATGCTGACCGCGTCGGCGGACTTGTCGAGGCGCGAGATCTCGAAGATCTGCCGCTCGGCCTCGTCGAGCAGATCCTTCGCCTCGAGTTCGTTGTCGTACGCCTTGCGCGCGACGTCGAGGCAGGTCTCCAGGAGACGACGCTGGATCGCCTTCTCACGGACGATCTCGGCGTGGTAGACGACGCCGGCCGCGGTCACGACCGCCTCCACCAAGTCGAGCAACTGCTCGTGGCCGCCGGCCTCCTGCATGCGCCCGCTGCGCGACAGTTCCTCGCCGACGACGATCGGGTCGGTGGCGTGGCGGCCGTTGTAGGCGTCGACGATCGCCTGGAAGATCACCTGATGGCGCGGCAGGTAGAAGTCGTCGGGCTTCAAGAACGTGACGTCGACAACGGCGTCCGAATGCAGCAACAGGGCGCCGAGCACGGAGCGCTCGGCCTCCAGGTTCTGCGGGACGCCGCGCCCGTCGAAGGTTTGCTTGAAGTCGGCCATGGCCGCGTGACATGCAGTCCCTTAGCGACCGCGAGACTTGGCGCAAGCGAGCGCCCGGTGGACAACTATTCAGAAGGTGTGAGGAGTCGTGGGCGACGCGCCGGCGGCGAGGGCCGCCGGTAGGCGTCACCCCAGCACGCGGCCGTGCGTGGCCTCGGCGTCGAGCGCCACGACGCTGCGCGCCGCGAGTTCGGCCAGCAGGGCCGCCGCGACCTGGTAGTCGACCCGCAACTTCCGCTGCAAGAAGACCGCGTTCGCGCGCCGCGAACTGGTGACCAACTCGATGGCCTCCGCGATCAGCCCCTCGTCGAGTTCGGCGCGGTCCGGCGTCGGCTCCGGACGCGGAATGACGACGTCGGCCTCGTCGGACGCCGTCGGCGCCGGCGTCGACGTATCCACAGCAGCGACATCGGCGGCAGCGGTCGTCGGCGCGTCCTCGTCCGCGGCCGCCTCGTCGCCGTCGAGGACCGCGCCGTCGCTGGCGGCGAATCCCGGATCGTTGGGATCAGCGAGCACGATGACCTCGTCGCCGAGACCGAGCGCATCGTCGGTCACCCGGTCGCCGCCAGCGTCCGCAGTCGGCTCGGCCACGAGGCCATCGCCGCCATCGTCGGCGGCATCCGACGCCGACTCGGCAACCGGCACTTCGTCGGGAAACACGATCGGCGCGCGCTGCGCGCGCGAGCGCGCCGACGCGTACCCGTCGTCCGACATGCCGCGCTGCAGCGCATCCACCACATCGCTCTCCACGGCCTCGGCCGTTGCGCCGGTCGTCGCGTCGATCGCGTCGACGACGCGCGCGGCGCTCAACTCGAACGGATCCATCGCCGACGGCTCAGCCGCCGGCGCGACAGCGGCCGCGCTCCAGCGCGACGCCATCGCCTCGCGCTCGGCCCGACGCTCGTCGTAGCTGTGGCGGCGCCGCGGCGGTTCGGCCTTGGTCGCCAGCGGCGTAGCCGCAGCGGCAGGCTCAGCCGCGGCGTCGACCTCGCGCAAACGCTTCGACGCCAGTGTTTCGACGCTGACGTCGCGCTCGCCTGCGGCATCGTCGGGCGGATTGGCGAAGAGCCGTTCGAAGCACTCCTGGAAGAAGAAGTCAGTCGCCAACAGCAGCGACGCGAAGGTCACCACCCACACCAGCACGAGGCTTGGCCAGTAGTTGATGCTGCTGACGAGCACTTGCGCCACCGCGGCGCCGAGTTCGCCCTTGTGCAGCGCCGGCGACACGCCGCCATCGCCGAGGTTCAACAGCACGCCGAGCATCACCGTCATCGCCGCGAGGCGCCCGAGCCGCTGCAGCGGGCGATTCAGCGCGCCGTTGACGAGCCAGATGGTGCTCCACAGGATCACCAGGCCGAAGAACATCACCGCCGGCGCGAAACCGATCGCGCGATAGAGCGCGGCATACACGTGCTGCAGGGACGACTGGACCTCGAAGGCATCCTGGCGCAGGTGGAAGAAGACGAGCGCCGACAGCGAGAAGGCGGCGAAGCCCATTGGCGCAAACGGCAAGAGCCACGCAGTCGCGGGCTTGGGACGGAATGCGGGTTCGGAGCCGAGCGTGTTCGTGGTCATGCGCCCCTCCCGGGCGAGTCCCATGCAGGCGTCCGGCACCACCGGACGGATCGGGAGCCAATCTACTGGCGGCACAGCGGGACCACAAGCCACGGAGACCAGCCGCTGTCCCGCCGCGCGGCGGCGCCGTCACTCGGCGGCGACCTTGGCGTCCGGCAAGAACGGCACCTCGTCCTCGTCGCTAGCCACGGTGGCCGGCGCTGCCGCAGCCGCAGCGTCGGCGGGGCCAGCGGCGGCGTCCGCCTCGGTCGGTTCGTCGGTCGCCGCGACGCCGTCGGCATCGGCTTCGGCGTCCTCGGCCTCGGCTATCGCGGCTTCGCGCGCCTCGTACTCCTCCCACGACATCAGCACGTCCCGCGACTTGCTGCCGGCGAACGGGCCGACGAGGCCGTCCTCTTCCATCAGCTCGAGCAGGCGTGTGGCGCGCGTGTAACCGACCGCGAGCGCGCGCTGCAACAGGGTCGCCGAGCCGCGCTGGCTCTGCAGCACGACCTTGACGGCCTCGACGTACTTGTCTTCGCGATCGGCGATCTTCGGCCGTGAGCTGGACTGCGTCTGCACCAATTCCGGCGTGAAGCGCGGCGACTGGCCCTTGTCCTCGAGGAACGCGACGACCTTGTCCTTCTCTTCGTCAGTGACGAATGCGCCCTGCGCGCGCAGCATCGCGCCGCCGCCGGGCGGCATGTACAGCATGTCGCCGTGGCCGAGCAGCTTCTCGGCGCCGTTGGCGTCGATGACGATGCGCGAGTCGAGCTTGCGGGCGACGCGGAAGCAGATCTGCGTCGGCAGGTTCGACTTGATGATGCCGGTGATGACCTCGCTGCTCGGACGCTGCGTCGCCAGGATGACGTGCATGCCGACGGCGCGCGACTTCTGCGCGAGGCGCTGGATGTGCTCCTCGACCTCGTTCTGCGCGACGGACATGAGATCGGCGAACTCGTCGATGACAATGACGACGTACGGCAGCTTGACGCGCTCGGGGTCGGGCTCGCGCTGCAAGCGCTTTTCGAGCTCCTGCGCGCCGAGGCGGTTGTAGTTGCGGATGTGGGTCACGCTCGCGGCAGCCAGCAGCGCGTAGCGGTTCTCCATCTCGTCGACGGCCCACTGCAGGACGCCGGCGGCCTTCTTCATGTTGGTGACGACGTCGCAGCAGAGGTGCGGCACCTTCTTGTACGACATCAGCTCGACCATCTTCGGGTCGACCAGGATGAGCTTCACCTGCTCCGGCGTGCGCGTCATCAGGATCGACAACAGGATCGTGTTGATGCACACCGACTTGCCGGAACCGGTGGTGCCGGCGATCAGCAGGTGCGGCATCTTCGCCAGGTCCTCGACGATCGCGTTGCCCGCGACGTCCTTGCCGAGATACAGCGGAATGGCGTTCTCTTCCGAGCGCCCGAACGTGTCGAGCAGCTCGCGCATGTAGACCTTCTGGCGCTCGGCGTTCGGCACCTCGATGCCGACCGTGTCCTTGCCCGGGATCGGCGCGACCACGCGCACCGACACCGCTTTCAACGCCGCGGCGAGGTCGCTCTCGAAGCTGGCGATCTTGTTGACGCGGATGTCAGCGCCGAGGCGCAGTTCGTACTGCGTGACGGCCGGGCCGACGGAAGCAGCGACGACCTCGGCCTCGATCTCGAAGTTGGCCAGCTTCTCGATGATCGCCTGGCTGTTGTGCTTCAGGATGCTGTCGGCGATCGAGGCGTCCTGGTCGCCCGGCTCCTGGAACAGCTCAACCGGCGGGAACGGGTACTCCTCGAACGGCAGGTTCTGCGCCACCGGCTTGGGCCTGGGCTTCGGCCTCGGCTTGGGCTGCAGCACGATCATCGGCTTCGGCGGCTCGGCCGGGGCGACCGGCGGCTCGACCTTCGGTGGTTCGACCGGCGCGTCCAACTCGGCCCGCGCTTTGGCCTCGCCGTCCTTCGCGGCGCCCTTGTCCTTGCCAGCGCGACCGACGACCGCGATCTCGCCGTCGTCCTCGGCGTCGGCGGCAGCCTTGGCCCTGGCGGCGATGTCGTCGACTTCATTGGCGCCGTCGGCCGCGTCTTCGGCGCGGCGCGCGCGCGCCGGCTTCGCCGGCGCGTCGTCGTCCGCCACCGCGCCCTCGCCGGCTTCGCCCGCGTCGGCGACCACTGCTGCGACCGGCTTGCGGCGCTTGCGCGCGGTCATCTCCTCACCTTCGTCGTCAGCCAACGCCGACGAATGACCGGCGACGGCGGGCCGCCGCAGCACGCGGCGGAACAACGCATCGATCGCCGCAGCCGTGCGCGCGACCAGCTGCGAGAACAGCCATTCGGTCGCGATCATCAGGCCCATCGCAGCGCCGAACAGCACGATCAATACGCGGCCGGTGCCGCCGAAGCCGGCCTCGAGGCGCGGCGAGACGACGCCGCCGAACACGCCGCCGGCGCCGAACGGCGTCGCCGCAGTGCGGCCGACCTGGCCGTCGGCGCCGGCGAGCAGGATCGCGAGCATCGCGGCGAAGACAACGGCGCCGAGCGCCTTGATCGTCGGCCGCGTCAGCGGCTTGCCAACGAACAAGCCGACCGCCGCCGCGAACAGCATCGCGAACGGCACCCAGCCGGCGAAGCCGAGGCTGCGCGCGAAGCCGTGCGCGAGGTAGTAGCCGACGGCGCCGCAGAGGTTCTGCAGGCCACCGCTCGGAATCGTGCCATCGAGACCGGCGAGCCGGAAGGTCGCGAGGCTGAGCATCGCGAATAGCGCGAAGCCGGCGAGCGCCAGGCCCACGACTTCACGCGCCCGCTGCGACATCGGCGCGCGCGGCAGGTCAGCTTCCGGCTTGGCGCGCTTGCGCGGCGTCGATTCGACTTCCCTGATGTCGTTCTTGCTCACGTCGTTGCCCTCTCCCGCCACAGTTGCACGGCCGCGGCGACGATCCTCGCCGCTGCCAGGTCCTTGCCACCGCGAGGCAACGCCTCGTCGCGGCCGTCCGCATGACACAACACGATGCCTGCCTCGTCGCTGCCGATCGCGTCGTGCAGGTTGACGACGACGAGGTCGAGGCCCTTTTGGACCAGCTTGCCGCGGCCGCGGGCGATCGCCGCCGGCATGCCAGCGGCCGCCGACTCGAGGCCGAAGCCAACGACGACGCGGCGGCCCTTGCGCGCGGCGAGGCCGGCGACGATGTCCGGGTTGGCGACCAGTTCGAGCGTCTGCCCGCCGCCGGCCGCCGGCTTCGGCGGCTTGCCGGGGGCCCGCCGCGCCGGCCGCCAGTCGCAGACGGCGGCGGCGGCGATCGCCACGTCGGCGGTGGCGAAGGCCCGTTCGGCGGCAGCCTGCATCTCGAGGGCCGACACCACGCGAACCACGGCGACGCCAGGCGGTGGCGGCAGTTCGGTCGGACCGAGCACCAGCGTCGGCTGGTGGCCTGCGGTCGCGGCAGCCAGGGCGAGGGCAAACCCCATGCGCCCCGAGCTGCCGTTGCTCAGGTAACGCACGTCATCGAGGTGCTCACGGGTCGGCCCCGCGGTGATGAGGATCGCAACCATGCCCCCGGATCGCTCCAGTCCAGACCGACCGGAACCGCCAGTCCGCGCAGTGTAGTAACAGTCTTTCCACAGGGGAGAAAAAAGACCCCCGCGTCCCTAAGACAAGGCAGATTGCTGATCTCGGAACCGTGCGCCGCCCCCACCCTAGCCTATCCCCCCTGCTGCTGCCGTGCCTTGGCCCACTCCTGGTCGGCCTGTCGCTGGCTGGCTGTATCTACCAGCCGGAGCCCAACAAGCAGTCGGCCGACGAGGACGTCTACAACATCCTCGGCAACACCACCAAGCAACTGACCGGCTCCGAGCGGGCATTTGCGGTCGAGCGACCGGTCGACACCCTCCGCAAGCAACTGCAGGCCAATGGCCACCAGGTCACGCTGACCCTGGCGCAGGCCCTCGATGTCGCCGCCGAGAACAACCGCGACTACCAGACACAGAAGGAGCGGCTGTACCTCGCCGCCCTCAACCTGACGCGCAGCCAGAACGACTTCGCCTGGCGCTGGGCCGGCGGCGGCTCGGCCGCGCTCGACGGCGAGGCGGACGTCGCCGACACCGCCCGCCTGACCGACGACCTGGGCGGCAGCGCCAACAGCGTCTACGGCACACGCGTCGTCGCCAGCTTCGCGCAGACGTTCCTGCGCTCGGTGCTCTCGGGCGGCAGCTTCGACGGCGGCTCGATCCTCGACCTGACGATCACCCAGCCGCTGCTGCGCAGCGCCGGCCGCCGCGTCGCGCGCGAGCCGCTGACGCAGTCGGAGCGCAACGTCGTCTACGCGCTGCGCGACTACGAGCGCTTCCGGGCGCAGTTCGTCGTCACGCTGGCGAGCGACTACTGGAACATCACGCGCCAGATGCGCGACCTCGTCAACGTCGAAGCGAACTACGTGCGCCTGCGCGACCTGCGCACCCAGGTGCAGGCGCTGTTCGACGCCGGCCGCCGCACGGTGACCGACCTCGGCCGCTCGCAGCAGGACGTGCTGACCGCCGACGCGCAGCGCGTGACGGCGGCCAACCGCCTGCAGGCCGCGCTCGACCGCTTCAAGCTGCTGCTGGGCCTGCCGACGACGACCCTGCTGGCACTGAACGTCGGCGAGCTCGACGCCCTGGTCGCCGCCGGCGTCAGCACGATCGACCTGCCCGAGGACCGCGCGGTCGAGCTGTCGCTGACGCGCCGCTACGACCACCTGACGACGATCGACGAGGTCGCCGACGCCGGCCGCAAGGTCTTCGTCGCCGAGGACGCGCTCAACATGCAGCTCGACCTGACGGCCGACGTCACCGTGCCGTCGGAGTCGGGCAAGGGCCTCGACCTCGACTGGTCGAAGGTCGACTGGCGCGCTGGCCTCGACCTCGACCTCGCGCTCAACCGCGTGCCGTCGCGCAACGTCTATCGCGCGGCGCTGATCACGTTCGATCAGGCGATCCGCGCCCGCGAGCAGAGCGAGGACCAGCTCACCTTCAACGTCCGCAACTCGATGCGCAACATCCAGGCGGCGCTGCAGACCTACCGCATCCAGTCAACGGCCGTCGACGTCGCCGAGAGCCGCGTCGAGGCGACCACCGACCTCTACGACGCCGGCCGTATCCAGGTGCTGGAGAAGCTCGACGCACAGCGTTCGCTGCTCAACGCCCAGCTCGCCCGCAACACCGCGATCGTCGAGTTCTCGATCGCGCGGCTCCAGCTGATGAACGACCTCGAGGCGATCCGCCTCGCGCCGCAGGGATTCCGCTTCGACACCAGCCTGCCGCTGCCGCAGGCCAAGACCGCCGAATGACGCCGATGAACACGACCGCCCGCCTCCGCCTGCTCACCCTCGCCGCGCTGTTCGCCGCGTGCGGCGGCGAGACCACCGGCGCCCCGACCCAGGATCCGGACCTGTTCACGGTCAAGAAGGACGACCTGCCAATCACCGTGCGCGAGAACGCCGAACTACAGGCGCTGCGCGAGACCATCGTGCGCTCGGAGGTCGAAGGCCAGACGACGATCATCTTCATCGTGCCTGAGGGCACGCAGGTGAAGCAGGGCGAGAAGCTGGTCGAGCTCGACGTCAGCGAACTGGTCGAGAAGCGCGCCAACCAGGGAATCTCCGTCGGCAAGGCGGAGGCTGCGCTGGTGCAGGCGCGCAAGGAGCTCGAGATCCTGCAGAAGCAGTTGACGACCAACCTCAACACGGCGGCGTCCAACCTGCGCATCGCCGAGCTCGACCTCGAGAAGCTGCTCGGTCGCAAGTCGGACGGCGGCGAAGGCACCAACGGCGACATGATCGCGCGCCTGCTCTCGCTGGTGAACCCGCCGGCCGCCGAGCCGGCCGCCGTCGCGACCGGCAAGGGCGCCGAGATCCCCCCCATCCCGGCGCACATCGCCGCAACGCAGGTCGACCCACGCAGCTACGCCGGCCTCGTCGAGAGGGTCTACGAGCTGCTCGCCATCGAAGGCGACCGCGACGCCGCGGCGGCGCGCGACATGGGCGAGATCGGCAACAAGATCCTCGCGCAGGCCGACGCCATCCGCGTCGCCATGTCGGAGCTCAAGGTCAAGGAGGACACGTACGGCTACAGCCGGCGCCTCGCCGAGCGCCAGTTCATCACCCGTACGCAGCTCGACTCCGACCAGCTGTCGTTCCAGTCGCAGATGAGCAAGGTCTCGCTGGCGTGGAACGACCTCGACCTGCTGATCAACTACACGCTCGCCAAGGACCGCATCAAGTTGACGCAGGACCGCGACAACGCGGCCCTAGAGCTCGAGCGCGTCAAGGGCGCCAACGGCGCCGCCGAGATCAAGTCGACCAGCGACCTGGAGTCCAAGCGCCTCGAGTTCGAGCTGGCGAAGGAGCGGCTCGACGCGCTCGACCGCCAGATCAAGAGCGCCGTCGTGTACGCGCCGACGCCCGGCACGGTCGTCTACGCGCGCATCGACCGCAATCGCGGCGGCGGCGAGGCCGTGCGCGAGGGCGTGCAGGTGCGCCAGCGCCAGGAGCTGATCATCCTGCCGGACACGACCACGATGCGCTGCCTGATCAAGGTGCAAGAGGCGCAGGTCGACAAGGTGATGCGCGGCCAGGTCGCGGTCGTCACCGTCGAAGCCTTCCAGGGCGAGCAGTTCACCGGCCGCGTGACCAATGTGGCGCCGGTCGCCGACAGCAACAGCGGCTGGATGACCAGCGACCGCAAGGTCTACACGACGATCGTCGACCTCGACTCCGACAACCCCGACGGCCGTCTGCGCTCGCGCATGGCCGCAAACGTGACGATCATGGTCGACGTCGTGAAGGACACGCTGCCAGTGCCGCTGCAGGCGGTCTACCGCGACCGCTCAGTCAACTACGTGTGGAAGATGGTTCCGACCGGCCCGGTGGCGATGCCGGTGAAGTGCGGCCGCCAGAACAGCGAACGCGTCGAGATCCTCGAGGGCGTGGCGGCCGGCGACGTGCTGCGGCTGAAGGCGCCGACCGGCGTGCCGACGCCCAAGTTCGAGCAGCCCGTCGCCCCACAGGCGGCGCCGACGAAGGCGGATGACGGGCCGCGAACGGACGGGCAGGCGGCGGCCGCCGCCGGCGGCGGCCAACGCGCCAACCGCATGGGCATGGGCACGCGCAAGAAGTTCGCCGAGATGACGCCGGAGGAGCTGCAGCAAGCCAAGGAGCGCCTCGACGGCATGCCGGCGATGATCGACGGCTTCCGCGACCGGATGGAGGAGGCCAAGGTCAAGGAGCTCGAAGACGCGATCGCCGCGGTGCGCAGGGCGCTCGACGACAACGACCTCGCCGCCGCGCAGACGCAGCAGGACAAGATCAGCGCGGCGATACGCAACATGATGGGCGGCCGCAGCAGCGGCGGCGGCGCAGGCGGCGGCGGTCGGCCGAACGGCGGCAACTGAGGGCTTGCGCGTGACCGCCACGACCGAGCGCCCGATCATCGCCGAGTTCGTCGACGTGCATCGCCACTACGTGATGGGCAAGGCTAACGTCGTGCGCGCCCTCAACGGCGTGTCGATGAAGGTCCGCAAGGGCGACTACCTCGCCATCATGGGCCGCTCGGGCTCGGGCAAGAGCACGATGCTCAACATCCTCGGCGGTCTCGACCGCCCGACCATCGGCGAGTACCGCGTCGGCGGCCGCGACGTCAGCAAGCTCGACGACGACGCGCTCTCCGACGTGCGCGGCCGCGAGATCGGCTTCATCTTCCAGTCGTTCAATCTGATCCCGCAGCTGACGGTGCTCGAGAACCTGGAGGTGCCGCTGTTCTACCAGGGCCGCGTCGGCCCGGAGTCGCGCAAGAAGGCCGAGCACCTCGCCGACCGCGTTGGCCTCGGCAAACGTCTCGATCACAAGCCGATGGAACTGTCGGGCGGCCAGCAGCAGCGTGTCGCCATCGCGCGCGCGCTGATGAACGACCCGCTGTTCCTGCTCGCCGACGAGGCGACCGGCAACCTCGACAGCAACACCGAACGCGAGATCCTCGACCTCTTCGACGACCTCCGGAAGGACGGCGTCACCATCGTGATCGTCACGCACAACCCCCGGGTGGCCGAGCGCGCCGACTCCACCCTGTGGCTCAAGGACGGCCAGGTCGAGACTCTGGTCGACAACCGCGCTGTAGCCGCGACAGGTGGCCAGCCGTGATCGGCGACACGATGCGCATCGTCCGGCTCGGGCTGAAGAGCCTGTTGCTGCACAAGCTGCGCAGCTCGCTCACGACCGCCGGCATCCTATTCGGCGTCGCCTCGGTCATCGCCATGCTCGCCGTCGGCGAAGGCGCCTCGAAGGAGACGCTGCAGCAGTACCGCGACATGGGCGTGACCAACGTCCTGATCCGCAGCAAGAAGCCGGAGGAAACGCAACAGTCCGCAAACGCGTCGAGCATGTGGAGCGTGCTCGGCTATGGCCTGCTCTACCAGGAGGCCGACCGCGTGCAGAACCTGCTGCCGCAGGGGCTCGTGGTGCGCTCGCGCGAGTTCCAGCGCGGGGTCGTGCACGGCGAGCACTGGGCCAGCACGATGATCATCGGCACCGAGCCGCCGTTCCTCGAGGTCACCAACATGCAGGTGCGCGAGGGCCGGTGGCTGACCGAGCTCGACATGCAGCGCCAGTCCAACTGCGTCGTGCTCGGCGAGAGCCTCGCGCGCCAGCTATTCCCGCTCGAGGACCCGGTCGGACAGACGGTGCTGATCGGCGTCGAGGACCGCTTCGAGGTCGTCGGCGTGCTCGAGTACCAGGGCCGCGCCGCCTCGCCCAACGGCACGACGCTCGACGAGTGCGCGTTCATCCCGCTGACCAGCAGCCGCCGACGTTTCGGCGACACGATCCGCAACCCGTCGACCAACCGCTGGGAGAACATCGAGTTGCACGAGATCAAGGTGAAGATGCCCGGCCCCGAGTGGGTCGAGTCCGCCGCCGGCGTCGTCGACCTGATGCTCAAGCCGGCGCACGGCAACAAGAAGGACACCGAGATCACGGTGCCGCTCGAACTGCTGCGCAAGGAGGAGCGCGCCGAGCGCATGTTCAGCCTCGTGCTCGCCGTCATCGCCTCGATCAGCCTGCTGGTCGGCGGCATCGGCATCATGAACGTGATGCTGGCGACGGTGACCGAGCGCACGCGCGAGATCGGCATCCGCCGCGCGCTCGGCGCCAAGAAGAAGCACATCGTGCAGCAGTTCCTCGTCGAGGCCGGCGTCATGGCGACGCTCGGCGGCCTCGTCGGCGTCGGCTTCGGCATGCTGGTTCCGCTCGGCATCGAGGAGTACTTCGAGCAGCCGACCGACGTGCAGCCACAGCACGTGCTGATGGCGTTCGGCATCTCGGCGCTCGTTGGCGTCGTGTTCGGCCTCTACCCGGCCTGGCGCGCGGCGAACATGGACCCGGTCGAGGCCCTACGCCACGAGTGACCGCAGCGCCGGCGCGGCCGGCGTCAAAGACGACGGCGACGGCATGGCGCCCAACGTCGTCGAGCAGGCCCGGCACATTGCGCCAGCAGCGCAGCAGGCGAAGCTGCAGGAACACCGGGCGCCGCTGCGAGTCGGCTCCGTCGGGCTCGCCGACGCGCGGCGGTCGGATCGCGGCGTCACCCTCGCGACTCAGGCGCGCTGACCGACGTGCTTCTCGACCAGAGCGATCAGCTCGTCCGGCTCGAACGGCTTGCGGAAGTAGTCGACCGCGCCCATCTCGGCGCTGCGCTGGTGGCCGCGGGCGTGCTCACGGGCGGTGAAAATCACCACCGGGATGCCCGCCGTCGCCGGATCGCGCTTGAGGCGTGTCAGCGTCTCCCAGCCGTCGATGCCCGGCATCATGATGTCGAGCAAGATCAAGTCGGGCGCGACTGAGCGCGCCTTCGCGATGCCTTCCTCGCCATTGACGGCGGACTCGACGCGGAAACCGCCCGCTTCGAGCACCATCTGGGTGGAGACGACGATGAGCTTCTCGTCTTCGATGATCAGGACGGTTCTGGTCATGGTTGCGCTCCCTGCGATGGGTTCTTGGCTCCAGCGATGACGGGAACGCCCTGCTTGTGCACGGGCAGGGCAAAGGAGAAATCGGCACCTTGGCCCAGCTGGCTGGAGACCTCGATGCGGCTGCCGTGGGCTTCGACGATGCCCTTGGCGACAAAGAGGCCAAGGCCGGCGCCGCCGTGGTGGCGGGTCAGCGGATCCTCGACCTGGAAGAACTTCTCGAAGATGCGGCGGTGGTAACGGGGGTCGACGCCGACGCCGTCGTCGGTGACACGGAATCGCAGGCCGGCGCCTGACAGCTCGATGGCAACGGCGATGTGGCCGCCATCGCGCGTGAACTTCACGGCGTTCTCGACCAGCGTCTGGCAGGCCCGGCGCAGGTCGGCGCGATCGGCCTGGAGCCACAGGTCGTCGCCCTCGACGTCGAAGGTCAAGGCGATCTTACGGTCCCTCGCCGGCTGCTCGAACGGGGCCAGCAGGCCGGCGGCGAATTCCGCCACGGGGAACGATTCGCGGTCCTGGCCGTACTCACAGGCCTCCAGGTTGCCGAGGTTGATCAGCTTGTCGATCTGGTGCTCCAGGCGCACCGACTGCTCGCGAATGGCGTCACAGACACGCTGCTGGCGGTCGCTGAGGGGGCCCAGCGAGCCCTTGGCCATCATCGTGGCGAACGTCTTGATCCCGGTCAGCGGCGTGCGCAGTTCGTGCGCGACGATCGAGAGGTACTGATTGCGTAGCTGGTCGGTCTTGTGCTCGGCGGTGACGTCGCGCAGCGCCGTCAGCACGCCCGCCAGCTGGCCGCGCCAGTCGAGCACGCGGCTGGTCGTGCACTTGATGAACATGATGTCCTGCGCGTCGTGATGCACCTCGACGGTCTGGGTCACCTCGCGCTGGCGGTCCATGCGCGCGTGGTCGGCGGCGACGGCCTGCAGCAGTTCCTTGCGGCCCTGCAGCGCGACGACCGGCTTGCCGATGGCGACGAAGAACTTCGCGCCAAGAAGATCCTCGGCGACCGGGTTCATCAACGCGACGTTGCCGCCACGGTCGACGAACACGATGCCGTCCATGATGTTGGTGATGATGTTCATCAGCCGCGACAGGTCGAGGAAGAAGGTCTCTTGGTGATCGTGCAGCCGCTCGTCCTGGCGCTACATCCGCACGCGCGCGTCGCGCTCCTGGTGACGCAACAGTTCGTCGCCGGCAGCGCGAGCCGCAGCGACGAGACCGGCGCAGCCGCCGGGGGCAGCGATGGCGGCGCGCAGGCAACCGCCGCGCGGCTCGCCGGAGTCGACGTTCGAGAAGGTCGTGCTCGTGGCCATGGCGGGATCACGCGCCGTCGGCGTCTGGCGATGGTGACGGCGACGGGCAGGCGGCGGGGAGGCGCCCCGCCGGCGGCCTCACTTCGCCGCCTTGATGGCCTGTAGCGCCTCGTCCTCGCGCTCGAAGATCGCCAGGTGCTTCGAGATGCGCATGATCTCGAAGATCTTGACGATGAATGGCTTGATGTTGCTCAGGTAGAGCTTGCAGTTGCGTGACGACGTCACGTTGTTGGCGACGATGACGAGGCCAACGCCGCAGGAGTCGATGATCTTGACGTTGTCGAGGTTCAGCACGAAGTGCTGGTAGCCCTCCTCGATCTTGCCGTTGATCGCCTCCTTCAACTGCTCCTTCAGCGCGTCGGTGACGTAGAAGTTCAGGCTACGGTCGTTGAACGTGATGATGACGGTCTTGTCGTCCTTCAGCGCCGTGACCGACAGGCCCGGGCTCTTCTTGCCCACGATTTCCATGGCGTACCTCGGTGTGCGCGGCCGCCGGTTCCTGGCGTCGCGTGGCGGGACCATCGACCGACGGCAGCGCCAGGGTTGAGGCGGGCGGTCGAAATCGCGGTGGCGACGGCCGGATGAGGCCGTCAGGGGGCCTGGGCAGCCGCCTCGATCGGGGCGACGCGCCCGGGCGTAGCAACCGTCACAGCGGTTGTCGGATCGGCCGGCCGATAGCGCAGCGAAACGTTGGCCCGGCCGATGTCGGCGAGCAGCACCGGTGACTTGTGCAAGCCCAACTGGTTGGCCTTGTTGGCGACGCTAGTGACCGTGCGGCCGAGGGTCTGCGCCACGGCGAGGTTGTCGCGGTCGGGATAGATCGCGCGCAGGCGCTCGACCTCGCCCGCGGTCCAGCGCGGCATGTGCGTCGGCCGCCCGGCGAACGCGCGAACCGCGCTGGCAACGCCGCCCGCGCCGGCAACCGCGGCAGCGAAGCGCTTGTCCTTGGCGAGGCAGAGCGCCTGCGCCATGGCGCGCACCTCGCCGGCAGGCCGCCGCAAGCACACCTCAAGGTCGGCGTCGGCGCGCGTGCCGTACAGGCGCTTGAGGCGCTGGCGCTCGGGTTGCTTCCACGGGCCGGCGAGCGGCCGTTCGCGCAGATCCGTAGCGCGCTTGCGCACGTCATGTGGCATGCGCCCGAGCATCATCGCCAGCAGGCGCGCGTCGACGGCTCCCCATGCGTCCTGCAGCACCTGGTCGTCGCTGTCCGTCCAATCGCCGCGGCGCGGTGGCACGCGCAGCAGTTCGGCGGCCTTGCGCTCGACGCACACGGCCGAGCGGCGGAGCAACTGCGCCGTCGTCAGCACGCCGCGCGCCGGCAGCAACTGGCGCAAGCGCTCGAGTTCCTGCACCGACCAGTTACCGCGCCGCAACGGCCGCGAGTTCATCGTCGGGTCTCCTCGGCGCCAAGTTGGCTCGCCCACCGCGGCTGGATCTCGTCCTGCACCAGCTTGCGGACCGCCGCGGTCGAAGGCATCGCCATGGCCCGCGCGGCGAGGTCCTCGCACTCGACGATGGTGAAGCTGCGCAGCATGAGTTTGACGCGCGGCAGGAACACGGGCGCCATCGACAGTTCGCGGTAGCCAAGCCCCACGAGGAACGGCGTGAACCAGTGGTCGCCGGCGATCTCGCCGCAGATCGAAGCGGGTTTGCCGGCGGCCTTGGCGGTCGCCGCGATCTCGCGCAGCACGCGCAGCACGCCCGGATGGAACGGGTCGTACATCTTCGCGACGCGCTGGTTGTCGCGGTCGACGGCGAGCAAGTACTGCACGAGGTCGTTGGTGCCGACCGACACGAAGTCGGCGAGCGGCAGGACCTCGGGCAGCACCGGCACGAGGACGGGCACCTCCACCATCACGCCGAGTTCGATCTTCGGGTCGTAGGGCACGCCGGTCGCGCGCAGGTCGGCAGTCAGCTGATCGAGCACGTCGCGGCAGCGCGCGACCTCGGCCCGCGAGCTGACCATCGGCAACAGGATGCGGGCGTGCCCGAGCGCGCTGGCGCGCAGGATCGCGCGCACCTGCGAGTACAGGATGTCCGGCCAGTCGAGGCACAGCCGGATGCCGCGCCACCCGAGCACCGGGTTGCGTTCCTCCGGCATCTTGAAGTAGCCGAGCGGCTTGTCGCCGCCGACATCGAGCGTGCGGAAGGTCACCGGCTTGCCGCGCGCGCCGTCCATGGCGCGGCGGTACATCGCCATCTGTTCGTCCTCGGTCGGGAACTGGCGACGCTCCATGAACGCGAACTCGGTGCGGAACAGGCCGATGCCCGCGATCGCGTCGATCTCGAGCGCCTCGAGGTCGCGCACGCCCTCGACGTTCGCCAGCAGTTGCACCTGCGTGCCGTCCGGCGTGACCGACGGCTGGAAGCGAACCTCGGCGATGCGCCGGTCGATGGCGCGCTGCTCGCGCGCGCGGCGCTCGTAGTCGCGCAACTCGTCAGGCGACGGGTCGAGCAGCACGAGACCAGCGTCGCCATCGACAATCGCCATCGTGCCGGTCGTCGACTCCAGCATGACCTGGTCGACGCCGACGACGGCGGGGATGCCGAGCGAGCGCGCGAGGATGGCGCCGTGCGAGTACTTGCCGCCGTGCGCGGTCACGATGCCGCGGATGTGAGCGCGATCGAGGATGCCGGCGTCGCTCGGCAGGAACTCCTCGGCGGCGAACAGGTAGTCGGCGCCGTTGGAGGTGTACTTCTGGCGCGCCTGCGCCATCAGCGCGCCGACCAGCTGGCGGCCGATGTCGCGCAGATCGGCGGCGCGGTCTCGCATCGCCGCGTTCTCCATCGCCGCGAACACGCCTTCATAGCGGGCGATGACCCGCTGCAGCGCGACCTCGAGGTTGACCTGGTGCGCGCGCACCTCTGCCTCGACGTCGCGGCGGAACGATGGGTCCTGCAGGATCGCCAACTGCGCGTCATAGATGCGCGCGTCGTGCTTGCCGATCGAGCCGGCGATCTCCTGCTGCAGCGCCATCAGGCTGGCGGCGACGGCGGCGACGGCGTTGGTGAAGCGGGACCGCTCCGCGTCGATCGCCGCCTCGGCCACTTTCCAGGTCGGGATGTGCTCGAGCGTCGGATGGAAGCGCACGATCGGAGCGATCGCGACTCCACGCGCAGCGGCGATGCCTTTGAGCTTGCGAGCCATCCTTGACATCGCGTTTTCAGGGACGGCCGGTCGGATTGCAACATGCCCTCCACCGCCGAGGCCGCCGCTGCCGATCCACAAGGAGTTCCGCTGATGCGCACGACGATGAACCAGCCGCCGGCCATGCGCCCAGAGTCCGCCCTGCCCGCCTTCCTGGACGACCAGGATCCCGCGACGGTGGTTGACGCAACCGCGGCGAAGGCCGCGGCGACTGCGGCGGCAGACACGGTCACCGACGAGCCGGCCGTGACCCTGGTGACGCGCCCTGGCAACGGCGGCTTCGCCGGGCTCCTGACGGTCCTCGCCGGCGGCGGCGCCGCGGCGGCCGCGTTCGTGCCCGACCTGCCGGCCCTCGGATTCTCGACCGGCGCGCTGCTGGCGTGCGCTGCGGCGTTCGCCGGCGCGTCGGCGCTGCAGCGCCAGAACGCGAAGCTGCAGGATCGGCTCGCGGCGCTCGACGACGACCGCCGCGCCGACGCCGCGTCGATGCAGGCGCAACTCGAAGCGCTGGCCGCGACGCGCGGCGCCGACGAGACGCTCGGCGACCTTGGCCAGGCGCTGCTGATGATGCAGCGCCAGGACGAGAAGATCGCCAACCTGACCAAGGCCGTGAAGATGTACGGCGCGCCGCTGATGGAGATCTCGGGCCAGACCACCGAGCTCGCCTCCGCCGTGGATCAGCTCGACCAGCGCCTCGGCGCGCTCGTCAGCCGCGCCGCCCCGCCCAACCTCGACCCATTGGCACAAGCGCTCGCGCGCCTCGAGGTCGGCGTCGCCGCGGTGGCGCAGCGCCTCGAGGACGGCGAAGCGCGCAAGTCGCTCTTCCGCCTCGAGGAGGCGAGCGACCGTGCGAACGCCGCGCTCGAGTCGCTACAGCGCGGCGAGACAGTGCAGAAGGTCGGCGGCGACCTGTCGGCGCGCGTCGACCGCGCCGCGACCGACTTGCAGACCGGCCTAGCGAGGCTGCGCGACGGCAAACTAGGCGACCTCGAGGCCATCGTGCGGGAGGTCCAGCGCGAGATGGCCGGCGTCGCGACGCAAGTCGCGCAGATCGGCGCCACGGTGAACGGCGGCTTGCGCGCCGTCCCGACGAACGCCGCGCCAGCGATGACCACGTCGGCGGCGACGCCAGCGGAGCCGACCGTCGCCACGGCCACGCCAATCGCGGCGACGACGACGGCCGAGCCAGCGGCCCAGAACGTCGATGACGGCGGCGGCTACCAGACCGGCACGCGCACCACCGCCGGCAAGAACGTGCTCGGCGCGATCGCCAAGCTCAAGCAGATGAAGGGCTGACGGGCCGTCGCGCGACGCCTACGCTGCGCGCGTGGCCGACGTCGATCCCGCCCGCTGCCCGCTCTGCGGCCAGCCCACCGCCTGCGCCATCGCCGCCGGCGCGACCCGCTGCGAGGACTGCTGGTGCGGCGCGGTGTGCATCGCGCCGGCGACGCTCGCCGCGATCCCTCCCGCAGCCGTCGAACGCGCGTGCGTCTGCCGCGCCTGCGCCACGACGCCCGATCCGTTGGTCGGCTGCGGCGATGCCGACGGCACGGCCGTCGCGACGACCGACCCCGGCGGTCGCCCTGCCGTGCGCCTGACGGCAGCGTGCGGCGAGGCCCTCGTCGCGCAGCTCGGCGCGCAGGTTCTTTCGTGGCGCGACCGCACCGGCGACGTGCTGTGGATCGGCAGCGCCGAGGCCTACGCCGCCGGCAAGGCCGTGCGCGGCGGCGCGCCGATCGTGTTCCCGTGGTTCGGCGCGCATCCGGACGATCCGACGAAGCCGCAGCACGGCTTCGCGCGCACGCTGATGTGGCGCGTGGCGTCGCTCGGGCCCGGTGCGCGCGCACGCTTCGTCGCCGACGACGACGAGGCGACGCAGGCGCTGTGGCCCCATCGCTTCCACCTCGCGTTCGACGTCGCGCTCGCCGATCGCCTCGAACTCGCGCTGACCGTCGTCAACCGCGGCGACGCGCCGTTGCGCTACGAGGAGGCGCTGCACACCTACTTCGCGCTCGGCGACGTGACGACCGCCTCGGTGCACGGTCTCGAAGCCGCCGACTGCGTCGAACACGCCAAGGCGCCAGACCCGCACGCCGACCTGCGCGCGCCGGTGCGCTTTCGCGCCGAGACGGATCGCGTCTACCAGGACGCGCCAGCGCGCATCGAGCTGCACGCGCCGGCGCTCGGCCGCGTCGTCGCGCTGGTGGCGCCCGAAGCCCGTTCGGCGATCGTCTGGTCGCCGTGGCCCGCCAAGGCATCGACGCTGTCGGGGCTCGGCCCCGACGACTGGCTCCGCTTCTGTTGCGTCGAGACCGCCAACGTCAAGCAGGCCGCGCGGACGCTGGCGCCGGGCGCGCGCGCGACGCTGCGACTGACGCTGTCGGCGCGGGCCGGCTGAGAGCCCGAGAAGGAAACGTCCTACGGGCTCCCAGTATGCCCCTCGTGGCCGCGTTCGCAGCCACGCAGCGCCTGCGACCCGACCGCCTCCACAGTGCGGAGGCCGTCGCACGACGGGCCGGTGCGGCCCGCAGGCAGCGATCGCTGCGCTACTGCGGCGCGCCGAGCCGGCGACGCGCCTGCTCGCGCAGGAACTCGCCCGTCCACTGCGTCCCCGCGTCGGAGCGCGCGCCGACGGCTGCCCGCCACTCGATCTCGGCCTCGGCGAAGCGTTCTGACGCCGCCAGCGCGTCGCCATAGAACAGGCAGTTGACGAGGTTCGGCGTCGCCTGCACGGCTCGCCGCAGCGCCCGCTCGGCCGCCGGCTTGTCGCCGTACGGCCACGGCGCCTGGCTGCGGAAGCGACCGGCGAGGCGCAGCGGCGCGGCGCCGTCGAAGAGCGGGTCGATCGCGACGGCGGCGTCGACCGCATTGCCGATCGTGCGGCCGTAGCCGGCGACGAGCGCCTTCGCCGCGCCCTGCGACCACGCCAGCAGCGACGTGTGCAGCGCCTGGTGCAAGCGCGCGTCGACGTCGCCGGGCAGCTTCGCAGCGGCGCGGTCGGCGAACTCGAGGCCGCGCTGGCACAGCGAGGCGACCTCCTTGCGCACGCCGTCGGGCACGCGCTCGTCGGCGGCGAGCACGTCGGCGCGCGCGGCGGCAGGGTGCGCGCGCAGCCACTCGCAGATGGCGCGCTGCATGCGCCAGTCGGCGGCGAAAAACAGCCAGCGACTGGCGACGAGCGCCGCCTTCGGGTCGGCGGGCGCAGCATCGGCGGCAGTGATGGCCGCGCGCGTGCGCGTCTCCAGCGCCCGGTCGCCGCGCTCCTCGCGCAGCGTCGCTTCGGCGGGCGGCACCTCGAACGGCGCGCAGGCGGCGAGCGCCAGCGCGGCGTACACCGCGAACGCGACGCGGCTCATTCGAGTTCGACCAGCAGCGCGCCAGCCGCCACCGCCTCGCCCTTGATGCACAGCACGCGCGTCACCTTGCCTTTCTGCTCGGCGGCGAGCGGATTCTGCATCTTCATCGCCTCGAGCACGACGAGCGTGCGACCTTCCTCGACCTCGTCGCCGGACGCGACCTTGACGTCGATGACGATACCCGGCATCGCCGCGCGCAACTCCCGCTTGCCGCCGGCCTTGTTGCCGGCGACCGCGTGCGCGGCGCGCTCGCGCTCGTCCTCGACGCCGACGACGAAGCGCTGGCCGAGGACCTGCGCGAACACCTTCTCGCGATCAACGTCAGCGACGACGTCGTAGCTGCGGCCATCGACGAGCAGCGAGAACGTCGCGCCGTCGCCGACCAGCGCGAGGTCCAACTGCTGGTCGCGGCCGCCGGAGCGCGCGATGAGCTTGCCGCCTTCGCGCACGAACTCGAACTCGCGTTCGACGCCGTCGAGCTTGGTGACGTACTTCACGGTGCGGTCCTCCACTGGCGCTGGCCGCGGACGCTCGCCGCCCAGCGCGGGGTGTCGTCGCGGCCGCCCTTGCCGGCCGGCGCGGCGCTGGCGGCGCCGGCGC
>VGZG01000013.1 GCA_016872675.1 Planctomycetota bacterium | reverse complement strand
TGCAGTTGCGCGTCGCGGACGTCGAGCGCGATCGGCCCGGCGGCCGGCGCCAGCGCCGGCAGCGTCGGCAGCAGGTCCAGGCCGACGAGGTCCCAGCGTTCGTCGGGCCACAGCAGCGTCGGCTCGCCGCCGGCGCGGGCGATCGTTGCGAGCCGGATGCCAGCACGGCCGGCGATCGGCTCGGCGAGGCCGAAGAGCACGCGATCGTCCGTCGGCGTGACGCGCGGCGCGCGCACGTCGCCGAGCGGCGTCAGCAGCGTCGTCACCGCGCCAGTCGCGAGATCGCACGTGCACAGCGACGCGGTGGTCGAGCTGGTCCGACGCACGAAGGCCACCGATCCGCCGTTGGGCGCGAACGCGGGCTCGCGGTCGCCGTTGCCGATGCCGGTCGCGCCGCCGCCGTCCGTCAGCGGCTGCGCGCCTGCGCCGTCGGCCTCCGCGCGCCACAGCGCGTGCGCGCCGCCCGGCGCCCGACGGCTCCACGCGACGCGGCCCGTGACGGCATGCCAGTCGGGCTCGACGTCGGCGAAGCCCGTGGGCGTCGCCGCGAACGGCGCGGCGTCGCCGCCAGTGGCCGGAATCGTCCACAGCCCCTCGACGCCGTTGCGGTCGCTGGCGAATAGCACGCGATCGCCGGTGGGCGACCAGCAGGCGCCGTCGTCGCGGCCGGCGCGCGCGACGAGCGATCGTTCGGCGAACGCGTTCGACAACGACGCGACGCGCACGTCCCGACTGCTGGCGTCGCCGACGTCGGTTTCGCGCACGAGCACGACGGCGTCGCCGTCCGGACCGACGCGCGCGGAGCGTTCGACGCCGGCGCGATCGGGCAGGCGGTCCTGCCCGAGGTTGCGGCCGTCGCGGCGCGCCACTTCGGCGAACGCGCCCGGTAGGTCGACGCGCGCACGGCATGCCAGGATCTCGGTCGCGACCGCGCCGGCGACGGGATCGCTCGCGCGGCCACCGCCGCAGCCGGCGAGCAGCGCGCACAGTCCTGACATCGTCGCATGGCGAAGCATACGCCCCATCCTCGGCGGCGTTGGCGCGCGCCACAAGCCATGGCTGCCGCCGCTCGCGCTCGTCGGGTATGACCCGGCGCCCGTGCAGGTTTCCGACTTCGACTTCCAGTTGCCGCCGGCGTCGATCGCGACGCGCGCTGCCGAGCCGCGCGACAGCGCGCGACTGTTCGTCCACGATCGCGCCGCTCGCCGCGACGAGCATGCGCACGTGCGCGATCTGCCGAGCTTCCTGCGTCCGGGCGACCTGCTGGTGCTCAACGATACCAAGGTGATGCCGTGGCGTTTGCGCGGCCAGCGAGCCACCGGGGGCGCCGTCGAGTGCCTGCTCGTGCGGCTCGACGGCGCCGCGGGCGAGGCCTTCGTCAAGCCAAGCAAGAAGCTGCGCGCCGGCGACCGCCTGCCGATGGAAGGCGGCGCGATCGAACTCGAACTGCGCGAAGCGCTGGGCGGTGGCCGCTGGCGCGTTGGGCTGCGCGCGGCGTCGGGCATGGTCGCAGACGCGCTCGAGCGCTGCGGCCGCGCGCCGCTGCCGCCGTACATCGATCGCGACGGCCGTGAGGACGTCGCCGCCGATCGCGCGCGCTACCAGACCGTCTACGCGCGGGCGCCGGGCGCGATCGCCGCGCCGACCGCCGGCCTGCACTTCACGCCGGACCTGCTGCAGCGGCTGGCGGCGATGGGGGTGGAGACCGCGTTCGTGACGCTGCACGTCGGCGAAGGCACGTTCGCGCCGATCCGCGCCACGACGGTCGAAGAGCACCGTATGCACAGCGAGGTCTACGAACTGCCAGCCGCCACCGCCGCCGCCATCACGGCGACGCGCGCGCGCGGCGGCCGCATCGTCGCCGTCGGCACGACGAGCTGTCGTACGCTGGAGACCTGCGCCGACGGCAAGGGCGGCGTCGTCGCCGGCAGCGGCGCGTCGGACGTCTTCCTGCGCCCGGGCAAGCCGTTCCGTGTCGTCGACGCGCTGTTCACCAACTTCCACCTGCCGCAGTCGACGCTGCTGATGCTGGTCGCCGCGTTCGCCGGCCGCGCTGAGATCCTCGCCGTCTATCGCGATGCCGTCGTGCGCGGCTACCGCTTCTATTCGTTCGGCGACGCGATGTTGCTGGTCTGACGCGCGCTGCGGCCGCGTCAGAGCAGCCGGCGCAGCGCCTGCGCCGCGGCACGTGGATCCTCGGCGCCGAGGATCGCGCTGCTGACGGCGACGTGGTCGACGCCGAGTGTGCGCAGCGGCAGCAGCCGCTCAGGGGTGATGCCGCCGACGGCGAACAGCGGCACTCCGACCGCCGCCGCCTGCAGCACCGCCGCCTCGATCTCCTCGGACGACTTGCCGTGTTCGTAGCCTTTCGTCGCCGTCGGGAAGCACGGGCCGAAGCCGACGTAGTCGGCGCCTGCCGCCGCGGCGTCGACGATCTGCTTGGGATCGTGCGTGCTGATGCCGAGCGCCTGGTCGAACAGCAACTTGCGCGCGGCCTCGGCCGGCAGATCGCCCTGCCCGACGTGGGCGCCGTGCGCGCGCGAACGCACCGCCAGCATGACGTCGTCGTTGACCAGCAGCGGCACGCCGCGGCGGCGGCACAGATCGCGGCAGCGCAGGTAGCCGCTCGGGTCGGACTCCTTGCTGCGCCACTGCACGAGGTCGACGCCGCCCGAGATCGCGCCGGACAGCGTCGTCCACGGATCGCCCTTGCAGAGCGACGGCGTGAACAGGAGGTACAGGCGGCCAGGAAACGGCATGCTGCGGCGGCGCAGCCTACCCGGCGGGGTCCCGCCGCGCCTGTGGTCGTCGGGCATCCCGCCGCGTAGGCTCCCGCCGCGTGTACGTCACCGCCTTCCTGCCCAATCTGATCGCCTTCGCATGCGGCCAGGCGGCGGCTTGGCACTACCTGCGCACCGGTCGCTCGTGGGTCGGCAGCCTGCTGACACTCGGCGTCTGGTCGCTGCTCGATGCCTGGTTGCTCGCGCGCTACGTGCTCGCGGCGGAAACGGCGGTTCTGCGCGTTCTGGCCTTGGGGCTACAGGGACTCGCCGCGGTCGCGGTTGCATGGCTCGCATTCGCGCTGTGGCGGCGGCGTTGGTCGGTGGCGGCGCGGGCACGGCCGCAGCGCTTCCGCGCCGCCCTCGCCGCCTTCCTGCGCGGGGAATGGGCCGCGGCTCAGTCCGGGTATCGCGCCCTGGTTCGCACCGATCCGTGGGATACCGCCGCGTGGGTCGGGCTCGGCGACGCACTGGCCCGCGCCGGCGACGGCAAGGGCGCGACGCGTTGCTACCGACGCGCCGCCGGTGTCGATGTCGGCGGGAAGTTCGCCGACCTCCTGCAGTTGCGCCTCGGCGTCCGGCGCGCGGCGTGAGCCCGGCGCGTGCGCTATGGTAGACTCGTCCCGCCGTCGGCGATGGCGCGCGCGGAAATACGTTGCGGCTGTGTGGACAGACCGGCTCGGGACGTTGTCGCAACACCGCTGTGACACGGTTTGCTCCTGCAGTCTGACGGCCCTCTCCACCAGGACGATCATGCAACGCCACGCCATCGCCGTACTCTCGTTGTCCCTGCTCGCGACTGCCCTCGCCGCGCAGAACCAGCCGCTGCCGCCGCAGCCCGTGCCGCCGCAGAACCCGACGACCGCCGCCAAGGCGACGCTCGGCAAGCTGCTGTTCTGGGACGAGCAGATGTCGACCAACAACCGCGTCGTGTGCGGCACCTGCCACACCTTCAGCCAGGGCGGCGGCGACGTGCGCCGCACGCCGCACCCAGGCCCGGACGGCGTCACGCCGTCGCCCGACGACAGCTTCGGCTCGCCGGGCATCAGCCGCAGCGACGCCAACAACCTCTACATGTCCGATGCATTGTTCGGCTTCGGCCGGCAGGTCACCAGGCGCGCGGCGCCGAGCCCGCTGACGGCGGCGTGGTTTCCCGAGCTATTCTGGGACGGCCGCGCGCGCACCAACTTCGTCGATCCGGACACGAGCGTCACGCTGATCCCGACCGGCGGCGCGCTGGAGAACCAGGCGCTCGGGCCGCTGCTCGATCACGGCGAGATGGCGCACGACGCGCGCACGCTCGCGCAGGTCGTCGCCAAGCTCGGCACGGCGAAGCCGATGGCGTTGGCGACCAACCTGCCGGCCGACATGGCCGCGGCGGTGGCCGGCGGCGCGACCTACCCGCAACTGTTCCAGGCGGCGTTCGGCACGACCGACATCACGTCGGCGCGCATCGCCTTCGCGCTGGCCGCGTACCAGCGCACGCTGGTCCCCAACCAGACGCCGTACGACGCGTTCGTCGCCGGCAACCCGGCGGCGCTGACGCCGCAGCAGCAGAATGGCCTCAACGTCTTCAACGGCCCGGGCCGCTGCAACCTCTGCCACACGCCCGGCCTGTTCAGCGACCGCCAGTTCCGCAACCTCGGCCTGCGCCCGATCGCGCAGGACATCGGTCGCCAGGCGGTGACCGGCCTCGCCACGGACGGCGGCAAGTTCAAGGTGCCGAGCCTGCGCAACGTCGGCCTGCGCACGTCGTTCATGCACAACGGCCAGTTCACCTCGCTGCAGCAGGTGTTCGGCTTCTACCTCGGCGGCGGCGGCCCCAACCTCCAGAACAAGGACCCGCTGCTGCTGCCGCTCAACGTGCCGCCGCAGGCCGCCAACGACCTGCTCAACTTCCTGCAGAACGGTCTCACCGATCCGCGCGTCGCGCAGGGGCTCCCGCCGTTCACGCGGCCGACGCTGCGCAGCCAGTTGCTGCCCGAAGGCGGCTTCCAGTACGGCCTCGGCTCGGCGGGTTCCGGCGGTCGCGTGCCGAACGCGATGGCGGAGGTCCCGGCGAACCTCGGCAACGTCGACTTCAAGCTCGGCGTCAGCAACGCCGTCGGCGGCGCGCTGTCGATGTTCGTGCTGTCGATGGCCCCGGCGGCGACCGTGCTCGCCGGCGTCAACGTCAGCGTCGCGCTCGGCACGGGCGAGACGATCGTGCCGATCCCGCTCAACGGCGCGGCCGGCGTCGCCGGCGCCGGCTACGGCACGCTCAAGGTAGCCGTGCCGGCGATCCCGGCGCTCAGCGGCCTGACGCTGTACAGCCAGTGGTTCGTGTTCGACGCCGGGGTCGCCTCGGGCATCGCGACGAGCCGCGGCGCTGAGGTCCGGCTGTTCTGAACTGCGCCCGAAGGCGTCGCCCGCGGCGCCTTCGGATCGCCCTGCTGGCCGGTTTCGCGGCCACGTCGACCTCGACCCTCTGATGGGTCGCCGGACTACGGGGCGTGCGTCCGGCGCGATGTGCGGCGCTTTCGCAGGCGCTCGCTCCCGCGCCTGCCGGGCGCACGTTATGTCTCCGGCATGCCCCCGATCCGCTTCGTCGCCACCGCAGTCCTCTGCCTGCTGCCGCTCGCCGCGCAAACCGCGGCTGCGCCCGTCGCGATCCCCGACGGGCCATCGGCCCTGCGCGTGCAAGCCGGCCCTCTTGAACTCGACGTCTTCCTGCATCGGCCGGCGAAGTGGAGCGGCAAGCGCCTGCTGATGGTGATGCACGGCGTGCTGCGCAACGCCGACGAGTACCGCGACCACGCCGCACCGATGGGGGACCGGTTCGACGCGCTGATCGTCGCGCCGCGCTTCGACGCCGAACGTTTCCCCAGCCGTCTGTACCAGCGCGGCGGCATCCTGCGCGAGGATGGCACCGCCGCGCCGCCGGCCGAGTGGACGTATTCGCGGCTGCCCGAACTCGTCGCCGCCGTGCGCGCGCGCGCCGAGGCGCCGGACGCCAAGCTCTACGTCATCGGCCACTCCGCCGGCGGGCAGTTCCTCGGCCGCTGCGCGGCGTTCGCCGACCTCGGCGCCGAGCGCATCGTCGCCGCCAACCCCGGCTCGGTGCTGCTGCCGACCACGGCGGCGCCATTTGGCTACGGCTTCGGCGGCTTGCCGGCCGAGCTCGCGAGCGAGGAGCGCCTGCGCGCCTACCTCGCCGCGCCGCTGACGCTCTACCTCGGCACTGGCGACGACGGCCACGACGAGTGGCTCGACACCAGCGCCGAGGCGATGGCGCAAGGCAGCGGCCGGCACCAGCGCGGTCTGGCGCTGTGGTGGACGGCCAAGGCCCTGGCGGCGCAGAAGGGCTGGCCCTTCGCTTGGCGACTCGTCGAGGCTCGCGGCGTCGCGCACGAGCACGCGGACATGTTCGCGCACGCCAAGTGCGAGGAAGCGTTGTTCGGCCCGCAGGTCGAAGCCGCCCCGGCGACGAAAGCGCCCGGCAAGTGAGCGCAAGCGCCGCGCCGTCGGCTCAGCCGAGCTCGAACGCGCTGCGGTAGCGAGCGTGCTGCTGCAGGTGGTCGACGAGCCCGCGCAGGTCGGCGTCGTGCGCCAGCGTCGCGCTGTCGCCGACGACGGTCAGGTGCCGCCGCGCGCGCGTCAGCGCCACGTTGAGGCGACGCAGCTCGGCGAGGAAGCCGACGTCGCCCTGCTCGTTGCTGCGCACCAGCGAGACGACGACGGCCTCCTTCTCGCGACCCTGCAGGCCGTCGACGGTGCCGATCTCCAGGTCGGCTTCGCCGCCGAGCCGCTCGCGCAGCAGCTGCACCTGGGCGTTGTACGGCGTGATCACGGCGAGGTCGGCGGCGGCGACGCCAGCTTCGCGCAGCGCGAGCACGATCTTCACGACGATGTCGGCTTCGTCGGCGTTGGCCTTGCTGCCGTCGTCGTCGCCAGCGCTCTCGTCGAAGCCGCAGCCGGCGGTGTCGACGAAGCACAGCGGTTCGCTCGTCCAATCGCCGGCGGCGACGCCCGGCAGGTCGGTCAGCAGGTGCGCGCGCACGGCGGGGGCCGCGGTCAGCTTGCCGTCGTAGAGCGTCGCCGACGGCCAACCCATGATGCGTTCGTGCATGCGGTACTGCACCGTCAGCATGCGGCCGATCACCGGTCCTTGCGGCGAGCGCATCAGCCGCTCGAACATCGTGTGCGCCAGCCCGCCGGCGGCGGCCTCGGCCGACTGGATGGTCGGCGGCAGTTGCTTGTGGTCGCCGGCGAGCACGAGCCGGCGGCCGCGCTGTAGCGGGATCCAGCACGCGGCCTCCAGCGCCTGCGCCGCCTCGTCGACGACGACGCGGTCGAAGGCGCGCTCGAACAGCCGTTCGTCGGCGGCGCCGGTGGTCGTCGCTAGCACGACCTCGGCGGCGTCGACGAGTCCCTTGGTGATCGCGGCCTCGAGTTGACGCAGCTCGGCGCGCAGCGCCTTCACCTCGCTGCGCGCTGCGAAGCGGTCCTGCCGGGTCTTGGCGCGGTGCACGCCCCGCAGGCCCTGCTCGACTTCGCGCTTGACGTCGCGCAGCAGCTTCTGCTCCGGCGCGTCGGCGACGAGCGCCGCCAGCGAGACGTCGCGGACCGAGGCGTGCACGCGCGCCGGATGGCCGATGCGCACGACGCGCAGGCCGGCGCGCAGCAGCCGCTCGGCCAGGTTGTCGACGGCGACGTTGCTCGGCGCGCAGGCGAGCACGCGCTCGCCGCGGGCGACGCACTGGCGGATCAACTCGACGACGGCGGTGGTCTTGCCGGTGCCGGGGGGGCCGTGGATCAGCGCCACGTGCTCGGCGCGCAGCGCGTTGCCGACGGCGGCGCGCTGCGACGCGTCGAGTGATCCGTCGAGCCATGCGATCGCGCCGTCCTCCGGCCGCGGCGCGAACGCCGGATCGCGCTCACCGAAGACGACGTCGCGAAAGCGCGCGTCGTCGCCCTTGACCTCCTGCTGCAGCGTGCGCATGGCGGCGTCGAGACGCCGGAAGGTGACGTCGGTGACGATCTGGTCGAGGCGCACGACCCCGGGCAGATCGACCTCGTCGTCGTCGAGAGCGACGACAACCGTGTCGCCGCGGGCCTTGACCAGGACGCCGCCGCACAGCGGCTTGTCCTCGCGCCGCTCACGCAAGACCACGACGTCGCCGGGGCCGAAGCGGTGAGCCGGCAGCTGCCCGCCGCGGCTCGGGCGCAGCACGGCGTGCAGTCGGCCGCCGAAGCCGGGCTCCAGGTCGACGACCTCGAGCCGCGCCAGCGACACGCCGCGCGCCTCCAGCTCGGCGTCGCTGCGCGTGCGCAGCAGACGCTCGGCCTCGGCGATCTCCGCCGCGCGCTCGAGTTGCAGCAGCCGGAGCTGTTCCTTGGCGAAGGCGATGCGGTCCATGGTCGCGCGGCCGGCGTATCCCTACGACGCCGGGCCGTCCGTCACGAGACCTTCTCGCTGATCGTCTTCGCTTGCAGGAACTGCAGCATGTAGTCCGGTCCGCCTGCCTTGCTGTCGGTGCCCGACATGTTGAAGCCGCCGAACGGATGCGCCCCGACCAGCGCGCCGGTGCACTTGCGGTTGATGTAGAAGTTGCCGACGTGGAAGCGCCGGCGCGCCTCCTCCTTGTGCTTCTCGTTGGTCGTGAACACCGCGCCCGTCAGGCCGTACTCGGTGTTGTTGACGATCGCGAGGCCGTCCTCGAAGTCCTTGCACTTGGTGATCGCGAGCACCGGCCCGAAGATCTCCTCCTGGCTGATCGCCGCGGTTGGCGCGACGTCGGCGAACACCGTCGGCACGACGTAGTGGCCGTTCGCGGGTCCTTTCGTGCCGCCGACCAGCAGCTTGCCTTCCTTCTTGCCGGTGGCGATGTAGTCGAGCGTCTTCTTCTGCGCGGTCGCGTCGATCATCGGGCCGAAGCCGACGCCCTTGCCGCTCGGATGGCCGGGCTGGATCGCCTGGGCCTTGGGCGCGATACGGCGCACGAACTCGTCGTAGACGTCCTGATGCACGATCGCGCGGCTGCACGCCGAGCATTTCTGGCCCTGGAAGCCGAAGGCCGACGCGACGACGGCGTCGACCGCCTTGTCGAGGTCGCAGTCCTTGTCGACGAGGATCGCGTCCTTGCCGCCCATCTCGGCGACGAGGCGCTTCATCCAGATCTGGCCCTTTGGCGTCTTCGCCGACTGCTCGAAGATCCACAGGCCGACGTCGCGGCTGCCGGTGAACGAGATGAAGCGCGTCAGCCTGTGCTTGACCATCGCGCCGCCGACCTCGGAGCCAGGGCCGGTGACGAAGTTCAACACGTCCTTGGGCAGGCCGCACTCGTGCATCAATGCGACCCAGTGCGCCGCGATCGCCGGCGACTGCGACGCTGGCTTCAGCACGACCGTGTTGCCGGCGAGCAACGCCGCGCTCGTCATGCCGGCCATGATCGCGAGCGGGAAGTTCCACGGCGGGATGACCACGCCCACGCCCAGCGGGACGTAAATCATCGTGTTGCGCTCGCCGGCTACCGGCGTCACCGGCTGCGGCTCGGCCATGCGCAGCATCTGGCCGGCGTAGTACTCGAGGAAGTCGATGCACTCGGCGGTGTCGGCGTCGGCTTCGGCCCACGACTTGCCTACCTCATAGGTCAGCAGCGCCGAGAACTCGTGCTTGCGCTCGCGCAAACGCTTGGCGGCCGCGAGGAAGATGCGCACGCGTTCTTTCGGATCGGTCGCCGCCCACTTGGGGAACGCGGCGTGCGCGGCTTCGACGGCGCGGTCGGCATCGGCGACGGCCAGCTGCTGGTAGGTGCCGATTTTGCGGTTCAGGTCGCCGGGGTCGCGGCCGTCGAAGGTCTTCTTGCCGTGGACCTCGACGCCACCGATCCAACACGGCCACGTGCGCCCGAGCACGTCCTTCTGCACCTTGGCGAGCGCGCGCTCGTAGGCCTGCTGTTCCTCGGGGCGGGAGAAGTCGGTGAACGGCTCGTTGCGGAACTCGGGCAGCTGCACGGGACGCGGTCCTCCGGGTTGCGAGAGGAAGCAGGATGGAGAACCGCCCGTAAATACGCAACGACCTGCCGGTAGGAGGCCGGCAGGTCGTCGCAGGGATCAGGGAATCGGGCCGGGATGGAGCGGAGAAGACGTCAGGAGCTACACGGACGAAGCGATACGGGCGAACCCGCGGGCGTCGAACTTCGCGTCACGACGCCTGCCACTTGTGGAGCCGCACCCGTTCGCCGAAGCGGCCGGCGCCGTCGCTGTCAAAGAGCTTCACCGTGCCGCCGCAGTGGATGCAGTAGCTGTGGTTGACGCTCATCAGGAACCGGACGTTGGCGCGGCAGTCGCCGCACCACTTGGTCTCGGCGTAGAACTCCGTCTCGGCGGCGGCGGGAACGGTCTTGGGCTTGCGGGCGCGCTTCACGACGGCAAGCAGCACGCAGGTTGCCAAGTGGCGCAACGAGCGTGGCGGCGCGCGCGATGCTTCGGTGGCGTGGGGCGATGCGGCGGCCGCGGTCGACGGCGCGCCGCCAGCGGCGGCAGGCGCGGCGATGTGGTGGCGCGACGGTGGCGGGCGGCATGCGCGCGATCGTCAGCGCCGCAGACGCGGTGGGATGGGTGGTTTGGTTGCGTGTCGCGTTGGTGCGACGGTCGCGTTGGCGCGACGGGCGAACTGACGGTCGGCGCATCGGCGACGCCAACGGCGGCCGGGGCGGCGTGGATGGCCGCGGTCAGGAAACGTCCATCGCCCGCTCGATCTCCTCCCGCACCCTCCCGTCCTCCTCTCTCCTCCGCGCCGACTCCAACCCCTCATGCCCCGGCGCGATCTGCCCAACAGCCCAAGCCGCGTGCCCGCGCACGACCGGATCGCCATCCGCGAGCGCCGTCAGCAGCGCCGGCAGCGCGGCGTCGTCGCCGCGGTTGCCGAGCACGACCGCGGCGTTGCGGCGCAGGCCGCTGCGGGTCGCGCGCCGCATCGCCGTGCCGGTGAACTCGGCTTCGTACCGCTGTTCGTCCATCGCCAGCACGTCGACCAGCGCCCACGTCTGCACGATGCGGTGCGGCCGCAGGTCCGCCGGTCGGTCGTCGCCGATCGCCACCGCCCGCCGGCTCATGCTGGTGAACGGGCACACTTCCAGGCACACGTCGCAGCCGAACAGCCAGTCGCCCTGTGCAGCGCGCAGCTCCGGCGCGACGAAGCCGCGCTGCTCGATCGTCGTGTAGCTGAGGCACCGCCGCGCGTCGATCTCGAACGGCGCGGTGATGGCGCCGGTCGGGCATGCTTGCAGGCACGCGGTGCAGGTGCCGCATGAGCCCGGCGCCGGCGGGTCCGGCGGCAACTCTTCGCCGGTCAACAGTTCGGCCAACTGCAGATACGGCCCGTGCGTCGGCGAGATGACCATCGCGCTCTTGGCGAGGAAGCCGATGCCGGCGCGCACCGCGAGCGCGCGCTCGAGCACCGGCACAGCGTCGGCGCCGCCGTTCATCGAACCGAACGGCAGACCGGCAGCTTCGAGCTTCGTGCGCAGTTGGAACACGCGATCCCGCAGCCAGCGGTGGTAGTCGCGGCCGACGGCGTAGCGGGCGACGCGGCCGCCGCCCGGCAGTTCGCCCGCCGGGCCGCCGTAGTCGACGGCCAGCGCGATCGCCGAGCGCACGCCGGCGCGCCATTTCGTCGGGTCGACGATGCGCTCTTTGTTGTCGGCGAGGTAGTGCATTTCGCCGTGGCGACCTGCCTCGAGCCAAGCCAGGAAGCGGTCGCCGTGTTTGCCCGGATCGGCCGGGCCGAAGCGGACCAGGTCGAAGCCGGTCTCCTGTGCAATCGCGCGGATGCGCTCGGGCGACGGTCGGCTCACGGCGCGCATCCCCCGGCGTGGCGGCGTCCGGCGTGGTCGCACGTCGGGCCGCAAGTCCGATGTGTGGCGAAGCGTCCGCGAGGCGCCAGACGTCGATCCAACGTCCGGATCAGCGGCGTCGTCGTGCGGTGGCGGGCATCGGCGGGGGCGGTCGAACGCGGTGGCACGGGAACATCCTAGCGGGGCTGTGCTCAAGCCCGTTCCGCTTTGGGCCGATGGAATAGGCGATGCCACGGCCGCCAGCCGTGGATCGAGGTCCTCCCATGTCGACGCGCCCCGACGTTGTTCCTGATGTGACTGTTGCGCCCGTGAACTATGTGCTGCCGGCGAAGGCGCCGCTCGCGGCGCCGCGACTCGCTGGCGATCGCGCCGTCGTGTCGCCGCAGCGCGACCTCAACGCGGCCTTCCGGCGCGGCAGCGACGTCGCCAAGGCGTTGGGCGAGCGCTTCCTCGCCGCCGCCGAGAACCATCGCGTTTTCCTCGACGAACTGCGCCAACGCATCCAAGCGCTCGATGGCGCGATCGCTGAGGCGACGCGCGCGCAGATCAAGGGCGCACTGCACGGCGTGCTCGACATCCTCGGCTGGTGCGATGCCGCCGAAGGCGACGTGCTGGCCAATGCCCGTCTCGCCGCCACCGGCGCCGAGCCGATCGACGTTGCGGCGCTGTGCGAAGAGGTCGCCCAGCAGCACACGACATCCGATCGTCCGATCTACGTCCACGGCAGCACATCGGTGGCGTGGTGGGGTTCGGCCGCCGCGCTTGCCGAGACCGTGCGCCAGGCCCTGGCGCTGGTCGCCGAGCGCACGCAGTCGGCGGGCGCGCGCAGCCTGGAGGTGCGCGAGACGCCCGCTGGCGTGCAGATCGAGTGCGCCGCCGCCGGCGCGCCCGGTTACGGGGTCGAGTCGGCGAGCGTCGACCGGTTCCGCCGTGCGGTCGGGGCCACCGGTGGCGCCGTACTGCCGGGCGCGCAGGGGGCTGGTTCGGCCGCGCTGGTGATCGCCCTGCCCAAGCGGCAAGACGTCGCCCACTGAGCGCCGGGGCGGGGCCGAAGTCCCGGCCAGGAGGCCTATGGCGCGGCGGCGCGCGGACTACACTTGGGGCGTTCCGTCCTGCGGTCCTGCATCATGGCCCCCCTCCAGCCTCCGTTCGAAGCCGCGGCGTTGCGCGCGCGCGTGTGCGAATTGTGGCAACGCACCGGTGATCCCGCGCTCGGCGACCTCGCGGCCGACCGCGTCCCCTCACAGGTCGCCGCGGCCGCGAGCGAGCAGGCGCGCGCCGATTGGACGAGCACCAGCTTGATGCTCGCGTACCAGCGCACCGCCGATCCGGCGGTGTTCGCGTTGCTGTACGAGCACAACCGCGACACGTTTCTCGTCGCCATCCAGCAAGGCCTGCGGCGCACGTGGCTGCGCGTCGATCCGCAGGACGTGTTGCAGGAGGTGTTCCTCAACATCTACCGCTACCCGCATCGCTTCGACGGCGGCAAGGTCGACGCCTTCCGCAACTGGGGGCATCGCATCGTGCGCAACACGCTGCTGCGGGCGCTCAAGGGCCAGTCGCGCTATGCGCGCATGTTGACCATCGACGAAGAATTGCAGCAATCCGAAGACCTGCACACGCGCCGGCCGGATCGCGCCGCGAGCGAAGCGGAGGACGAACTCGCCCTCGATCATGCGTACCTTCTCTATCTGCACGTTTACCTCGCCAACTTCGAGCGCCTGTCGCCAAGCGAACGGCGCGTGCTGACGTTGGTGGAAGTCGACGGCCTGCCGTACCGCGACGTCGCCCGGGCGCTCGGCGTGCGCCCGGAGAACCTCAAGATGATCGTCTTCCGCAGTCGCCAGAGGATTTATCGCGGCATGGCGCGGCAGTTCGCCCAGTCCGAACGGGATGGGGCGGCGCAAGCGCGGCGGGCCGGCGGTCGGCAGCGCGCTGCCGACGCCCGCGGTGGTGACCTTGGCGCGGCGGAGGCCTAGTGGCGGGGACCATGCCGAGCGACCACTGGGAACGACCTTACGCCGAGCCGTGCCTGCCGATCCAGGCGGACCTGTCGGCGATGGTCGATGGCGAACTCGACGCCGCCGGCGTGCGCCGCGTGCTCGTGCATGCCGACCGCTGCGTGCACTGTCGCGGCTTCCTCGATGGCGTGCGCTTGCAGATGAAGCTGCATCGCGCCGCTGCCGGCGCCGACGCGAAGGCGCCGGCGGCGCCCGCGCCGGTCGTCGCCGGCCTGCGCGAAGTGCTGACGTCGAGCACGCCGAAGCTCGCGCGCATCCTGTACGAACTCGGTCGCGGCCACGTGCTGATGGGTCTGTCGCCGGAGTACTCGCGCGAAGTCGCCAAGGAGCCGGTGCCGGTGCCCGACATGGCTCACCGCGGCCGCAGCCTCGTCGACGAGGCCGTGCGCGGCGCCGGCGACCCCGGCGCCTGGATTGCCGCCAAGGACCTGTTCGACGGCGTCGCCGGCGACGCCGCTGCGAACCTCGCCAAGGGTGAGCGCCTGCTCCGCGAGTGCCTGGCGCTCGACGACGCCTGCCACGAGGCGCGCATCTACCTCGGCCTCGCGCGCCACGCCGCCGGCAGCGTCCAGGGCGCGCGTCGCGAATTCGAGCGCGTGTTGGCGCGCGCCGACGACCGGCGCATCCGCGGCTTCGCACTGCTCAACCTCGGCAACCTGATGCTCGCGCAGGGCGACGCCGACGGCGCCGTCGACATGTTGCGGCAGGTCGTCGACTCCGGCGCGATCGCCGAGCAGCCGCAACTCGGCACGGCGTACTTCAACCTCGGACTCGCGCACGGCTTTGCCCGCCGTTTTGCCGAATCGGCGACGTGGTTTCGCCGTATGCTCGCCGAGATGCCGCACAAGCAAGCCTGGATGCGGCGCGAATTGCGCCAACGCCGTGACTTCGTCGCGCTCGTTGCCGCCGAGCCGGCGGCCGGCGTGATCGCCGAGGCTTTGCCGGGTTGGGTCGGCGACGGACCGGTCGACGACAACTTCCGCACTTCCGCCCCTCCTTTGCCGCCGACGGTCAGTTAGGCTGACCTATTGTCCCATTCCCCATGCGTTCCCTGCTGCACCTGCTGACCGTCGCGCTGCTCGCCGCGCTGCTTGCGTTGCCGGGCGTCTCGGGCGGCGGCGGTCCGGGCGGCGGCAGCACCGGCGTGTGGGTTCTGCCGCTGTCGTCGTTCCTCACCGGAGAATCGCTCGGCGCACCGCGCGACGTCCATACGGGCGTCGGCGGCGACCAGCCGTTGGTGCTGCAGACCACAGGCGCGGGTGCTGGCCTAACCGCGGTGTTCTGCGACGAACTCGCGGGCGGTTCGGTCGCGCTGCTGGTCGTTGGCGACATCGTGACGATTCCAGCCGCGCTGCTGCAGGCGCTCGCGCAGCAGCCGGGCGCGCGTGCCGACGTGCTGATCGTCGACGAATCGCTGCGCGGCTACGTGCTGCGCATCGTCGTCGCCGAAGATCGCACCGTGACGGTCCGCGTCTACTGACGCGGTCCATGCACGCGGACAGCCGACGCGGACTGGCGAGGCGGCGACCGGAAGCCGGAGTTCAGAGCGGCGCAACCCAACGCCGTCGGGCATGATGCCGGCATGGACCCGAAGCTCTACCACCTGATCCACGTCGCTGCGGCGCTGCTCGTCTTCCTCGGCCTCGGCGGCATGCTCACCGGCCAAGGCGGCAAGGCCTACGCCGTGCTGCACGGCATCGGTCTGCTCGCCATGCTCGTCGCCGGCATTGGCTTCGCGCACAAGTCGGGGCTGGGCTGGCCCAACTGGATGATCGCCAAGATCGGCGTCTGGCTGCTGATCGGCGCCATGCCGGTGCTGGTCAAGCGCGGCGTCATCGGCGCGCTGGGCGCCGTCGTGCTGGCCATCGGCCTCGGCGCAACCGCTGTCTGGCTGGCGTACTACAAGCCCTTCTGAGCCGCGCTGGCGCCTGTGTCGCCGGTTGAGCGTTCGCCCGGCGCGGCCGCCGCGCTAGAGTCCAACGCCGTGACCGACGCCGCCAAGATCCGCGCCACGATCGAAGAGAGCATCGCGACCAAGCAGCGCTTGCTGGCGCGCTGCGTGCCAGCCATCCAGGCGCTGTGCGACCTCGCGGTCGCCACTCTGCGCGGCGGTGGCAAGATCCTGCTGTGCGGCAACGGTGGCAGCTCGTGCGACGCGGCGCACGCCGCTGGCGAACTGGTCGGCTGGTTCGAGCACAAGAATCGTCCTGGCTACGCCGCCATCGCGCTCGGCCACCAGACCCCGGCGTTGACCGCCATCGGCAACGACGCCGGCTACGAGCATGTGTTCCGTCGCGAGGTCGAGGCGATCGGCCGCAAGGGCGACTTGCTGATCGGCATCACCACCTCGGGTGGCAGCAAGAACGTCGTCGCCGCCATGCAGCAAGCGCGTGCGATGGGGCTCAAGACCGTTGTGCTCTGCGGCGAGAAGCGCGGCGCCGCGGTCGAGCTCGCCGATGTCGCCGTGCAGGTGCCGTCCGGCAACACGGCGCGCATCCAGGAGAGCCACCTCGTCTGCGTGCACGCGCTGTGCGCCGCGGTCGAGGACGCGCTCGGCGGCGCGCGCTAGTCCGCGCGTCGGTCGGCAGGCAGCCTGGCGACGGGTCCGCCGATGGATCAGCGGCCGTCGGCCGGCGCCGCCACCTGCTCTTTGACGCGCCAGCTGCCGGTCCACACGCCGGCGAGCATGGCGTCGGGTGTCAGCGGGCCGTTGGCCAGCGTCGCCGTCGCCGACAGGTTGGCGGCACGCTGCAGCAGCGGGTCGGGCAGCAGCGTGAGCGGCTTGCCAACGAGCGTCGTCTCGCCGCCCGGCGGCATCACCACCTGCATCGACCCGTCGGTCGCCGCCGAGTTGCTCCAGCGCCGCAGGTTTGGCAGCAGCGCCTCGAGCTCCGCCACCTTTGCGGCGGCGGCGACGACCACGAAGGTCGTCGTCGGCTGCGCCCGATTCACGGCTGCGTTGAGTCCCCTTGCGGAAGACCGGCGCGTCGTCCAGGCGAGGGCCTTGTCGTTCGCGCGGCCCGGCAGCCAGGCCGCGTCGACGGCCAGCGGCTGCGCGACGCCGCCCTGTAGCTCCGGCGCGGGATGCAGCAGCAGCGTGCCGTCGGTGTCGCTGTGACTGAACACGTAGACGTGCCGCGGCTCGCTGCACTGCACGCGCAGCCGGAACGGCGTCTCCGGCGCCAGGGCGTCGGCGGGCCGGCCGAGCGTGTACTCGGGGCCGGCGCCGACGCACCACGACGCGGCGGGGATCGCCGCGCTGGCGCTGGCGTGGTGGTTCGACCACCAGAAGGCGGCGAAGGCGAGGGCGGCGACGGCGGGCAGCAAGAGCGCGCGGCGTTCCATGGCGCGCAGGGTACGGGGCGCGTTGCAGTGATGCGACTTGCCGGCGCGGCGACGGCCCGGTCCGATGCCGCCAACCTGGAGGTCCCATGCCCGTCCGCTGGCTGCTCGCATTGTGTCTCGTCGTCCCGCTCGCCGCGCAGGACAAGAAGTCGAAGAAGTCCGCCGCCGGCGACGGCGCCAGCAAGGCCGCGCCGGCTGGCGCGGCGCCCAAGCGCTTCACGACGTTCCCGGTCGCCGATGCGCCGCCACTCGACGTCGACGCCGCGACCAAGGACGCGATCGCTGCGCTGGTGGCGCTGCAGGAGGGCGAGGGCGACAACGAGTGGCCTTATCAGGGCGTCTACCGCGAGGACGACAATCCGTCGCCGGTCGGGTACCGCGTCGGCGGCACCGCGATCGCGTGCCTCGGCCTGATCGCCGCCCCGGGTCTGCCGCAGGACGCGCCGCGCCAGCAAGCGCTGCGCAAGGGCCTCGCCTTCGTGCTGCAGGGGCTCGACCTGCCGCGCATGCAGGACGACTTCGTCGGCCGCTACGACGTGCGCGGTTGGGGCCACGTCTACGCGCTGCAACTGCTGCTGCACCTGCAGGACCGCAGGCTCGTGCCGGCGGACCTCGCCGACGCCGCGGCCGCCAAGACCAAGTGGCTGGTCGCGACGCTGTGCAAGTCGGCGATCCCCGGCGCCGGCGGCTGGAACTACTCGCGGCCGGCGGGCTACATGAGCCCGGCCAACAAGGCCTCGACGTTCATGACCGCGCCGGCGCTGCAGGCGCTGTTCCACGCCGCGGCCCGCGGCCACGCCGTCGATGCCTTGGTGGTGGAGCAGGCGCTCGCCGCGCTCGACCGCGCGCGCGCCGAACCGGGCGGGTACTCGTACGGCGCGCCGGAGCAGCCGATGGCCGGCAAGACCGAGGCCGACCTGACGATGATGGACAAGACGCCGAGCTCGGCGGCGCGCGCGGCGGTCTGCGAGACCACGCTGCTGCTCGCCGGCCGCGGCGACCCGGCGCGGCTCGAGCGCGCCGTCGACCTGTTCTTCGCGCACTGGGACGACCTCGCGGTGCGCAAGAGCCAGACCGGCACGCACATCAAGCCCTACGGCATCGCGCCGTACTACTTCCTGTTCGGCCACGTCTACGCCGCGCAGGCGATCGAGCAGCTCGCCGACGAAGCCAAGCGCGAGGCGCTGCGCGCCAAGATGCGCGCCGTGCTGGCGAAGTCGCGCGAGGAGGACGGCAGCTGGAACGACCGCCAGTTCGGCCGCTCCGGCGGCTACGGCACCGGCCTCGCGCTGCTGACGCTGCACATGCCACGGCTGCCGAAGCCGGTGGCGTGGCCGGGCGCAGCGGCGGCGACGAAGGGCGCCGCGGCCGAGAAGAAGTAGCGGATCCTGGCGCGCGCGGCATGGCGGCGACCGCGGCCGCCGTCGGAGCGCCAGCGGGAGGCCCGCTACTCGGTCGCGCCGTCGCGCGCGAAGAACAACCGCACGCCGCGCTTGTTCGCCACCGCGACGTCGAGGCGGCCGTCGCCGTCGAGGTCCTGCGCGACGAAGCACGTGCCGACGCCGCTGCCGACGTCGATCGTGTGGACCGTGAACCTCGGCTCGGCGCCGCGCGCGATCGCGATCCAGCCGAGCCACGGCTCCGCCATCGGGTCGACGTCGCCCTGCGGCCCGTGCGCCCACCAGCGCTTGCCGGTGATCAGGTCCTTCTGGCCGTCGCCGTCGACGTCGGCGAACGCCAGCGCGTGCGTCTGCGTGACGTGCTCGGCGATCGTGCGCGGCGCGAAGCGCTGGCTGCCATCGGGCTCGCGCAGGTTGGCGTTCCACCAGATGCCGCGCGCGTGCGACGAACTCGCGAGCACGTCGACGCGGCCGTCGCCGTCGACATCATTGGCGTGCAGGTGCGCGCTGTCGAACGCGATGCGCTGCAGGCGCGCCGGCCATGGCACGGCGGCGGCGCGCGCGTGCTCTGGTTGCGACCACCAGCCGTGCGCGCTCAGCACGTCGAGCCGGCCGTCGCCGTCGAGGTCGCCGACGCCAAGCCCGTGCGCGTAGCGCGCCGCCGCCGGCTGCGCGGGTTCGCTGACCGGATGGAACGGCCACGGCTGCGTCGGATCGGCGCCGGGCGCGAGCCACAGCAGGCTGCCGCCGTCGCCCATCAGCAGCACCGGGTCGCCGTCGCCGAACAGGTCGACGTAGGCCGGCGATTCGTTGCACGCGGAGGGATGCACGATGAACTCGGTCCACATCGCGCCGGCCGCGAGGCCGTCGGCGCCGGGGTTGCGCAGCCACGTCGCCGGCGCGCCGGGCATGCCGACGACGATCTGGTCGGTCCAGCCGTCGCCGTCGACGTCGTCGGCCCAGCACGAAAAGCACCGGCTGTAGCTGGCGCTGCCGTCGCCGTGGTCCTTCGCCGCGCGGATCGGCCGCGGCGTGAACTCCGGCGCGCGGTACCAGAAGTCGCCGATCAGCAGGTCGAGGTCGCCGTCGCGATCGACGTCGGCGGCGGTGACCGCTTCGCTGCGGAACTTCGCGTCGACGACGATCTGCTGCCAGCGGCCCGGCGGTCGCGGACGCTTCGCCTCGCTCGTTCCGGCCGGTCCGTCCGGCGCTGCGCACGCGCCGAGCGCCAGCGCGAGCCCCGCCGCCGCGCCGCGCGCGTTCATGCCTTCGGCGCGCGGTGGACCATCTGCGGGTTGGCCTGGTCGGTCGGCATCACCACGATGGTGTCGAGGTTGACGTGCGGCGGCCGCGTCGCGGCGAACACCACGCAGTCGGCGACGTCGTCGGCGGTCAGCGGTCGCACGCCGTCGTAGACCTTGGCGGCGCGCTCGGCGTCGCCTCGGAAGCGCACCAGCGAGAACTCGGTCTCGACCATGCCCGGATCGACTGACGTCACGCGCACGTTGCTGCCGAGCGTCTCCATGCGGATCGTCTCGCAGATCGGCTGCAGCGCGCGCTTGCTGGCGCAGTACACGCCGCCGCCGACGTAGGCCTTGTGCCCGGCGATCGAGCCGATGACGACGACGTGGCCCTGCTTGCGCGCGATCATCGCCGGCAGCGCGCGGCGCGTGACCTCGAGCAGGCCGAGGACGTTGGTCTCGATCATCTCGCGCCACGCCTCGCCGGTCGCTTCGGCGATCTTCTCGACGCCGCGCGCGAGGCCAGCGTTGTTGACCAGTACATCGATCGGACCGTTCGCAGCGATTGCGGCGGCGAGGAAGCGTTCGACGCTGGCGGCCTTGGTGACATCGAGCCCGTGGCAGAACGCGCCCGGCGCGATGCCGGCGAGCCCGTCGCTCCGGCGGGCGCCCAGCGAGAGCTTGTGGCCGAGCTTGCCGAACGCGCGCGCGCAGGCGGCGCCGATGCCGGAACTCGCGCCGGTGACGACGACGTGGGTCATGGGCGGCGCAGGATAGGCCGGTCTGCGCGGGGGCGCGAGCGGACAGCCTCGGCCGCGTTGATGCTGCCGATGGCGTGCGGCGCAGGGCGCGGTGGCGAAGTAGCAGGGACGGGCGGCGGGCCGCTGGTCGCCGCGGGCCAGCGGGGGGGGGATAGATGTCTGGCGGCGCGCTGCCGCGCCGGCTGGGTATGCGGCCGACCGGCCAGCAGGTATACTCTGGATCCTCACTCGACCCCGTCTTCGCAACGTCCAGAGGGACCATGCGCCAGCCGATCTCCCGCCGCGCCTTCTTCGCCCCCGCTGCCGCCGCCGCGCCGGCCCCGCTGCCGCCGACCAGCGCTGCCGCGCACCTCGCCAACCGCGCGACCTTCGGCAGCAAGCCGTCGGTCGTCGCGCAGATCGAAGCGATGGGCGCCGCTGCATGGGTCGACATGCAGCTCGAGCCGGACTCGATCGACGACAACGCGATCGAGACGCAGCTGCTGACGCTGATCGCGCGCACCTCGATAAACGCCGCCGACGTGCGCATGGCGGCGCGCGCGATCTTCAGCAAGCGCCAGCTGGCGTGGCGGATGGCCTACTTCCTCAACAACCACTTTGCGACGTACCGGCCCAAGACCCAGCCGATCAGCGAGACCAACGAGGACGACACGTTCCGCCGGCTGTGCTACGGCCGCTTCGCCGACGTGCTGCGCGCCAGCGCGCAGAGCCCGGCGATGATCGACTTCCTCGACTCGCAGACCAACGTCTCGTCGTCGCCCAACGAGAACTACGCGCGCGAGCTGATGGAGCTGCACACCCTCGGCGTCGGCGTCTACACCGAGGCCGACGTCGCGGCGATCTCGCGCGTGTTCACCGGCTGGAGCCGCGTCAACACCTTCAGCGGCACGACCGCGATCGGCAGCCGCTTCGAGTTCCGCTCGACGGTGCACACGCAGGGGCCGAAGACGACGTCGCTCGGCTGGTCGACGCCGGGCTTCGCCGGCGCGGCCGGCGTCAACGAGGGCCTGTCGTTCCTCGACTTCCTCGCCGGCCACGTCGAGACCGCGCGCCGCTTCGTCCGCAAGCTGTGCGTCTACTTCGTCAGCGACCAGCCGCCGGCGACGCTCGTCGGCCGCGCCGTGCGCAAGTTCTGCGACACCGGCGGCGACCTCAAGGCGACCCTGCGCTGCATCCTGCTCGACCCGGACTTCGCCACCACGGCGACGGCGCGCGGCAAGGCGATGGACGGCTTCGAGTTCGCGGTCAGCTCGGTGCGCCGGCTGCACCTCGCGTCGATGACGTCGTACACCACGCTCTTGTCGCGCGTCGGCATCCTGCGCGCGCTGCCGCACAGCACGCTCGAGCCGACCGGCTACCCGGAGGTGAGCGAGGAGTGGCAGGGCCCGGGCAACGAACTGGCGCGCTGGGACTTCGCCTCGGACCTCGTCAACGACCTCGTCTCCGGCGTGGTGGTGCCGTGGGACCGGCTGATCGCCAAGAACCCGCCGCTGACGGCCGTCGAGTACGTGCAGCCGCTGTGCGACCTGTTCTGCGACGGCGACGTGCCGCCGGCGACGCAGCTGGCGCTCGAGCAGTTCATGGCCGCGCGCCTCGCCACGGTCGGCACGAGTCCGACGTGGACGACGGTGCGCCCGCACGCGCGCGCGCTCGCCGGCCTCGTCCTGCGCCTGCCGGAAGCGGCGCTCCACTGATCCCCACGGCCCGTACCCGAACCTGCACGAGGCACTTCCCATGACCCGTTCGAATCCGACGCGTCGCTCGTTCCTGCAGTCCTCGGCGCTCGCTGGCGCCGCGGCGATCACCGTGCCCGCGACCGCGAAGGCGGCGACGCCGCGCGCGCGCGGCGGCAATGGCAAGGTCTGCGTCGTGCTGTTCCAGCGCGGTGGCTCGGACTTCCTCAACCTCTACGCGCCGGTCGGCGACCCCAACTACGCGGTCAAGCGGCCGACGATCGGCGTGCTGCCGCCGGGCTCGCCGGCGGGCACCGTCGGTCTGGCGATGACGCCGATCTTCGCGATGCACCCGAACATGCCTGGCATCCACGCGGCGTTCACCGCGCCGAACAGCCGCTGCGCGGTCGTGCACGCCGTCGGCTACCAGCCGCCCAACCGCTCGCACTTCGTCAGCCAGGATCTCTACGAGACCGGCATGATGCTCAACACGACCGGCGACGGCTGGATCAACCGGCACCTGCAGGTCACGACGTCGCCGACCAACGCGCCGGTGCGCGCGCTGGCGCTGTCCGGCGCGCTGCCGCGGGCGCTGTACGGCGCCTACCCCTGCTACAACGTCGCCAGCACGCAGGACCTCGTCTTCGCCGGCTCGGCGGCCGAGCGGCAACTGCTCGAAGCGGTGGTGGAGAACACGGTGACCACCGGCATGCCGACGACGTTGCGCAACGCCTACCAGGGCGGCGTCGACGCCTTCGGCCTGATCGACCTGTTCGCGCCGCTCTCGCCGACGACCTACGCGCCGGCCAACGGCGCGGTCTACCCGACGTCGACGCTCGGCAAGGGCCTCAAGGAGATCGCCGAGGTGATCAAGGCCGGGCTCGGCATTGAGTTCTTCACCGTCGACCAGGGCGGCTGGGACCATCACCACAACCTCGTCAGCAACGTGGCGCCGCTCGCCACCGACCTGAACAACGCGATCACCGCGTTCTTCCAGGACCTCGGCGCGCTGGCGAGCGAGGTGGTGCTGGTCGCGATGTCGGAGTTCGGCCGCGAGGTGCAGCAGAACGGCAGCAACGGCACCGACCACGGCGTCGGCGGCGCGATGCTGGTGATGGGCGGGCAGGTCCAGGGCGGCGCCGTGCGCGGTGTCTGGCCGACGCTCGCCAACAACGCGCTCGACTCGGGCCGCTTCCTCGCCGCGTCGAACGACTTCCGCGACGTCCTGCGCGAGGTGCTGATGAACCACATGGGCGGCACCGACGCCAACGTGGTGTTCCCGGGCCGCGTCTACCAGCCGATCGGCGTGGTCTGAGCGTCCGAACGAGCGCGCTCCGGGCGCGACGGACGGTCTTCGTGGCCCTGCTCGCGGCCACGCCGAGCCGGAGCCGCCGATCGTTGCCCAGGCTCGGTGGCGCTTGGGGTCGCTCCGTGGCGCCGATGCCACCGCGCCGTCGCGGCATCGGGGATTGAACCGACGTCGGATTGGTGCGAGCATACGCCAAACCTGCCCGCCCGCTCGCCTGCTCGCTCGCCATGCGCTGGATCTTCGCCGTCGCCGTCGCCTTCGTAGTAGCTGCATGCGCCTTGCTGCGCGCGCAGTGCGCCGACCCGTTCCTGCCCGCCGGCGGCTTCGCGACCACCGCCGCGATCGACCAGCTGGTCACGTACACCGACGGCTACCGCACGCGCGTCGACGTGCGCTGGCCGACGGCCGCGCCGGGGCCGTGCGGTTGGCCGCTGCTCGTGGTGGTGCACGGCTATCCCGCCAACAAGAACGGCGAGGTCGCCGTCGTCGCCGCCGAGTACGCCGCGCGCGGCTATGTCACCGTCGTCTACGACGTGCGCGGCCAGGGTTCGGCCATCGCGCTCAACCCGGGCCGCGGCACGACGCTGATGGCGCTGGCCGAGTGGATCGACCTGTTCGAAGTGATGGAGTGGGTGGAGGCGCAGCAACCCGCGCTCGTCGACTTCGCGCGCATCGGCGTCACCGGCGTCAGCCAGGGCGGCGCGCACTCGTGGGCGGCAGCGGCGTACTCCGGCCGCGTGCCGCCGCCGAATGCGCGGCGTAGCGCGCCGTTCCCGGTCGTGCGCGCCGTCGCGCCGACGGTGATGGTGCCGAGCCACACCGACGCGGCGACCTTCGACGGCACCGCCTTCGTCGACTCGTGGGCCGGCTTCGCCTACGCGCCGCCGAACGCCACCTTCGCGCTCGACGCCGGCTTCCAGACGACGATGCGCACCTTTGTGCTCGCCGACGATCCGGCCGGCATGCGCGCGTGGATGCGCGCCGATCCGGGCCGCGACTTCCAGGCGCTGCTGGCGACGTCGACCACGGCGACGCTGGCGACGATGGCGTGGCTCGACGAGTCGATGCCGGTCGACCCGACGCTGCAGGCGCTGGCGGCGATGCCGGCGACGACGCCAAAGCGCGCGCTGCTGACCACCGGCAACCACGGCACGCCGACCAACGCCTACGAAGCCGGGCGCGTCGACGAGGTCCGCCGCGCGTGGTTCGACCGCTTCCTCAAGGGCGCGTTCGAGCCGGTCGAACTCGGCCCGCCGGTGCTTTCGGCGGTCCTGCCGTCGTCGGCCGCCGAGTACCTGACCGGCAGCACGCTGTGGCGCCATCGCGCGGATGCGGCGTTGCCACCGGCGAACGTCGCGCCGTCGGTCTGGCACCTGCGGCAAGGCGGCCAACTGACGGTCGCGCCGCCGACGACCAACGAGTCGCCGGAACTGGTGCAGCACACGATGCCGGCCGGCTACGACCTGCAGGCGTGGCGCGCCGACGGCGCTGGCACGAACGTGACGCAGGCGCTGGCGCGCATGCCGCTGTCGAGCTTCAGCTACACGACGCCGCCGTTCGCCGCCGCGACCGAACTCGCCGGCGCGCCGAGCGTGCGCCTCGAAGTCACCGCCCAGCAGGCGCGCTTCCTGTTGGCCGCGCGCCTGGAGGTCGTGCCGTCGACCGGCAACCCGCAGATCATCGCGCAGGGCGGACGCGGCGTGTTCCTGGCGAATGCGCCGGCTGCCGCGACCGTCGCCTTCGACCTGTCGACGACGTCCTGCGTCGTGCCCGCGGGTGGCCGGTTGCGGCTGTCGGTGCGCAACCACTACCTCGTCAAGCCCGCCGCGGTGGAGGCGTTCCGCTGCCTCCCGCCGTTCGTGCCATCGACGGTCGCGATCGAGCACCGGCCCGGCCTGCTGTCGCAGCTGACGTTGCCGACGCGGCCGCAGGTCGGCATCGACGCGACGACCGCGACGCGGCAACTCGACCTCGCGCAGCCAGCGCCGGTCGCGTTCACGCTGCGGTCGTCCGCGGCGTTCGCGGGCAGTCCGTACTGGCTGCTCGGATCGCTGCTCGGCCAAGGGCCGGCGACGCCGCTGCCGGGTGGCGACCCGCTGTACCTCTGGTTCGATTCGCTGACCAGCAGCCTGCTCGGCGCCGCCGGCAACCCGTTGTTCCCCGGCTTCGTCGGCGTGCTCGACGCTGCCGGCAGCGCCACGGCGACGATGGCCCTCGCGCCGGTCGCGCCGCTGCCGGCGTTCCTCGGCGGCTGGCGCATCCACTTCGCGCCCGTCGCGCTGAGCGGCAGCGCGGCGTCGGCGGGGCCGCCGCTGGAGATCGTGCTGCGTTAGGAACCTGCGCCACAGTCGCCGCTGCCGCTGTTCGTGCTGTGGGGCCTCTCGGTCGGCTTGTTGGCGCGCGGCCTCGGCCGCGTCGACGGCGCGCTGCGGGCGGCGTTCCTGCGCTACCAGCTGCCCGGTCTCGCCTTCGCCGCCGCCGGCGCTGGCCTGTTCGCTGCCGGTCGGACCGCCGATGGCGCCGTCTGCTGGCGCGTCGCGATCTTCTGTCGCGAAGCGATCGCGCCGTTCCACGGCTGGTTGCCGCTGGTCGCCGGCCGCGCGCCGCTCGGTCTGCTCGCCGCCTTCGTCGGCCCGCAGCTCGGCGTGCACGCGCACCTCGCGCTCGTCGCCGACGCCGTGCCGCACGCGGCGGCGCACGCCTTCGCGTGGGCCGGCGGCGCCACCGCCGTGATCGGCGCGGCGATCGGCCTCGCGCAGACCGACGCGCGCGCCGCGATCGCGTGGATCGTCGTCAGCCAGACCGGGCTCGTCGCCTTCGGCCTCGAGAACGCCTCCGACGTCGGGCGCACCGGCGCGGTGCTGACGTGGCAGGTGTCGGCGATCGCAGTCACCGGCTTCCTGATGGCGGCGGCGGCGCTCGAGGCGCGGCGCGGCGCGCTGTCGCTGCGCGATCCGGGCGGCAGCTTCGCGCGCACGCCGCGCATGGCCACGGCGTTTTTGTTCCTCGGCTTCGCCAGCGTCGGCCTGCCGCTGACGCTCGGCTTCGTCGCCGAGGACCTGCTGGTGCAAGGCTCGGTCGACGAGTTCCCGACCCTGGTGTTCGGCCTGCTGCTGGCCACGGCGCTCAACGGCATCAACGTGCTGCGCTGCTTCTTCACCCTGTTCTCGGGCAAGCGCGATCACATCGGCGAGCAGGACCTCGGCGGGCGCGAACGGCTGGCGCTGACGCTGGCGATGGCGGCGCTGCTGGTCGGCGGCGTGTTCCCGCGCGCCTTCGTGCCGCCGCCGGCGCGCGCCGCGGCGCACGATGCGCCCGGGGGCCAACAGCATTGAGGCGCGGGCGTCGTCGGCTCAGAGCCTGAGACACAATCGGGTTCTCCGGCTCTGCGTGGCCGCGAAAGCGGCCACAAACGGCATTCTGAGAGCCCGTAGAACGATTTCTTCCCGGGCTCTCAGCGCAGCGCCGCCTGGATCTCCGGCAGCAGCGCCTGCGCCCACTGCTCGTAGGCGGCCTTCGACAGGTGCAAAAAGTCCGGCATGTCCGCCTTCTTGATCGTGCCGTCCTTCTGCACCCAGCGGTCGCCGATCGGCAGCGACTTCATCTTGGCGTCGAGCTGGGTGCGCACGGCCTGATTGACCTGCAGCAGGTCGCCGCGCATCGCGTTGACGCGCTCGCCGCGCGGGAAGATCTCGCACACCAGGATCGTCGCCTGCGGCGCTTGCGCGCGCAGCGCCGCGAGCACGGCGAGGCAGCCGTCGATCGTCTGCTCGGCGTTGCTGGTGCCGTGGCCGAGGTTGTTGGTGCCGATCAGCAGCACGATCGCCTTCGGCGCGATCGTGGTGAGCGGCGCCTGCTGCAGTCGCCACAGCACGTGCTCGGTGCGGTCGCCGCTGACGCCGAGGTTGAGCGGGGCCATGGCGCCGAAGTGCTTCTGCCAGGACGCCGCGCCGTCTTCTTCCCAGCCCTGCGTGATCGAGTCGCCGACGAAGACCACGTCGGTCGGCTTGGCCTCCTGGGCGCGGCGCACGCAGGTCGCTTGGCGGTCGAGGATCCACTGGTCGGTGCGCGGCTGCGGCGTGACGGCGGCGTGGGCGGCGGGCTTCGGCGCGGGGTCCTGGGGCGGCATGGCCATGGCGATGGGGGCGAAGAACACGACGAGGGCGACGACGAAGGCGAGGCGACGCATGGTGGCGCCGAGGATACCGTGCCGCCATGCACGCTTCGTCGCTGCGCCGGGCGTTCTTGTGGTCGTTCCTCGGCTTCCTCGGTCTGACGGCGCTCGTCGCCATCGGCGTGGTGCTCGGCGGCGAGTTCAACGAGACGATGCTGCGCGTGCTCGGCACCACCGCCGCGGTCTCGGCCGGCAGCGTGCTGGCGATGGCGTGCGCGGCGTTCCGCGAACGCGAACGCGTCACCGGCGGCCTCGGCATCGCGCTCGCCGTCGTCGCGACCGCGTTGGGCATCGTGCTGATGTGGCGCGAACGCTTCGACGAGGACCTCGGCCGCGCGACGCTGCTCGCCGTCACCTACGCCGTGGCCGTCGCGCACGCCGAGCTGATGCTGCTCGGCCGCCTGCCGGCGCGCTACCGCTGGACGCAGTGGACGCTCGTCGGGCTGATCGCCGCGATGGCGCTGACGCTGACGCCGATGATCTGTGGCGAGATCCACGACAACGACGCGCTGGCGCGCTTCCTCGGCGTGCTCGCGATCCTGATCGCGCTCGGCACGCTGGCGGTGCCGGTGCTGCTGTGGATCAGCCGCAGTGAACGCGCCGAGGCCGAGTCGGCGGCGCTGGTCGCGGCCGGCGCGGCAGTGGGCGGGGCCGCGCCGCGCCGGTTGGCGCTCGTCGAGCAGCTCGACGGCAGTTGGCGCGGCGACGATGGCGCGGTGTACGAACTGCGCCGCCGCGGGTGAGCCGCGCCGACCGCACGCGTCCGCTCACATCGCCGCCGCCACCTTTGCCCACAGCTTCGCGGTCTGCTGCGCCGCCGGCCGCAGCCGTTCCTCGCCGGTCGCCGCAAACGTCGCCTGCACGTGCGGGCGCAGCACGGCGAAGCCGCCGAGTTTGGGCTCAGTGCGCCGGTAGACGCGCCTGTTCGACGCCGAGAAGACCGTGCTGTGGTCGCGTGTCTTCCTGCGCCATCGCGATGGCGGAGCCGCGCTCAAAGGCTGTTGCCGACCGCCATGCGGCCTCAGCGGGCGAACGCGCTTGGGCGAGGCATGGCGGCGCAGCGTGCGCGCGCGAGCCGTGTCGTCGCGACCTCAGTGCACCGCGGTGATGCTGCCATCGTCGCCGAGCAGGGTGAACGCCGTGCGCTTGCCGACGGCGAGCGCACCGTAGGCGTCGGCGCGCACCAGCGCCGCCGGGTTGCGCGCCGCCGCGCAGCCGAGCGTCCACGGCCCGGCCATCGGCACGAAGCGCAGGAAGTTGCGCGCCGCCAGCGCCATCGTCAGCGCCGAGCCGGCGAGCCGGCCCTGCGCGTCGCGCACGACGCCGTCGTGCGACTTCACCGTGATGCCGCTCAGCTGGTAGTCGCCGTCGGGCATGCCGGCAGCGGCGACCGCGTCGCTGACCAGGATCGTGCGCGCGGGTCCGAGGACGCGGAAGGCGTTGCGCACCATCGCCGGGTGCACGTGGACGCCGTCGACGATCAGCGGGCACTGCACGCGTTCGTCGTCGAGCGCGAAGCCGGCCGTGCCGACGTCGCGGTGGTGCAGCGGGCCCATGACGTTGAACAGGTGCGTGACCGCGCGCGCGCCGGCGTCGACGCAGGCGGCGAAGCCGTCGACCTTGTCGCAGTGGCCGAGCGCCACAGTGACGCCGGCGGCGCAGAGCCGCGCGGTCGCGGCGGCGGCGCCGCTGCGCGCGTGCGCCAGCGTGACGAGGCGCAGCGTGCCGCCGGCGGCGGCGAGCAGCTGGTCGACGCGCGCGGGCGTCGGGTCGAGAAAGCAGCTCGCGTCGTGCGCGCCGCTGGCCTGCAGGAACGGGCCTTCGAGGTGCAGGCCGAGCGGCTCGGCGCCCTGGCCGTTCCAGCCGCGGATCCACGTCGCGACGGCGGCGACCTGCTGCAGCAGCCGTTCCCATGGCGCGGTGATCAGCGTCGGCAGGAAGGCGACGGCGCCGCCGGCCCACACCGCGCGCGCGACCGTGTCGAGTGCGTCGGCGGTGGCTTCGTCGCAACTGCGACCGCCGGCGCCATTGACCTGCAGGTCGACGAAGCCGGGCAGCAACGTGCCGCGCAGGCGCACGGCCGACGACGATGGCGCGCTGTGGTCGATGGCGACGACGCGGCCGTGGACAGCGGCTATGCGCGTGCTCGCAGTCATGCCGTCGGGCGTGGCGGCGCGGTCGACGATCCACTCGGAGGCTTTCACGCCACGGACGGTAGGGCGCGGCGCGGTGGCTAGCCAGCGCGAGGCGGGCGCGCGCCCTCGTTCGCGTCGGAGTCGCGGCGGTGGCGCACGCGCCAGGTCGCTGGACCGTCGCCCGGGGGCGATTCCGCGCCGCCGCCGCACGCGTACTGGCGCGCGCCGGGCCGCTACCTAGCATCGCGTTCTGCGATGCGCGCGCCCTTGCCACTGCTGCTGTTCTTTGCGCTGTGCGGCGTGTTCGCCGGCTGGCTCGTCGGTGGCGCCACGCCCGCCGGCGTGCGCGACGTCGAACTGCACGACCAGCCGTGGCGGCTCGCCCGCAAGGTCGACAATCCGCTCGAGGTCGCGCCCGGCCGCTGGACGCTGCTGCCGTACCTGTTCGGCGACTTCGACCTGCAGATGGACGTCGAACTCGCTGCTGGCACGCACCTGGACCTGCTGGTGCGACAGGTCGAGCCACGATCGGTCGACAAGGCGCGCGAACCGTTCGCGGGGCGGTGGTCGACGCTGCGGCTGTCGACCGACGGCGACGGGCCAGCGTGGCGTTCGCGCGACGAAGCGTTCGCGCAGATCGAACGACCTGGCGTCGGCCTCGCGCCGGGCCTGTTGGCGACGGTGTGGGTGCGCGCGCGCGGCGCGGTTGTCGCCGCCAACGTCGCCGGCAAGGACGTCGGGGCGCATGCGTGCGTCGATCGCTACGGCATGGCGGCGCTCGTCGCGCGCGGCGGCAACGCCGTGGTGCGGCGGCTCGAGATCCTGCCCGTGCCTGGCGCGTCGCCGTGGTGGTGGGCGCGCGGCACGTGGGCGGCATTCGGCGGGCTCGCTGCGCTGGCGATGGCGTTCGTCGCGCGCGCGCGCGGCGCGAGCGCCTCGTGGTATTTGATCAGCGCCGTGCCGGTTGTCTTGCTGGCGTGGCAGGTGGCGCGCCGCGCCGACCTCGAACTCGCATTCTCGCCGCGCACGGCATTGGCATTGGCGCTGGGCGGCTGCTTGCTCGGCGCGGTCGCGCTGTTGCTGCGCCGCGTGCCGCGCGTGCTCGCCGTCGTCGTGGCGGGCCTCGTGCTGGCCGAAGGCGCTGGCCACATGCGCCATCGCAACGACGGCATCGAGCCGCTGTTCGGCGTCGATGCCGGCAACCAGATCAGTGAGGCGTACGCGCAGCTGGTGCGCGGGCCGAGGGGTCTGCAGGGCGTCGATGGCAAGGGGCCGCGCGTGTTCCTGCTCGGCGGCCAGTTGCTGTACGACCGCGGCGCGCCGACCGAACACGTTGAGCTGCTGCTCGGACGCGATCTGTCGGCGCGGCTGCAGAAGCCGGTCGCGACGCCGTGCTTGCCAACGGTCGACGGCTGGACCGGCCAGCAGTGGCGTTTGTTCCAGCGTTGCTTCACCGGGCACCGGCCGCAGATCGTCGTGCTCGGCGTGCCGCGCGACGAGATGGCGCGCGATCCGGCGACCGACGTCGCGCGATCGACGCCAGCGGACGTGCAGCGCGTGATCGGCGACGCGAAGGGCTGGTGCGAGAAGAACGGCAGCCGCTTGTTGGTGTTCGCCGATGCGAGCCTGCCGGCGGAGTTGCTCGAGGCGGTGAAGGCGGCGGCGCGCGACGACCTCGTCGTGGCTCGCGACGGCGCGAGTCCGGCGGATCTCGCTCGGCAATTGGCGGAGCGGCTCGCGCCGTGGCTGCAGCCGTGAGCGAGGTCGCGGCGCGGTTGGAAGCGCTGCGCGCGGCGTGCGCGCGCGATGCGGCGGCGTGGCCGGCGGCGCGCGCGGCGGCGATGGCGTTGGCCGCTGGCAAGCTGCTGGCGACGCCGGCTGAGCGCGTCGCCGCCGCCGAGTTGCTGGTCGGCAGCGACGAGCGGCAGGACGTCGAGACTGCGCAGACGCTGGCGATGGCGTCATTCGGCGCGCTGCCGGCGGCGCGGCCGATTGCGGCGGCGGCGTTCGATCGCCTTCGCCTGCTGGCAGGCGCGCGGCAGAAGTTCGGCACGCAGTGGGTGGCGCAGGACGGACGGTGGGAGTTGTGGGTCGTCGACGAAACGACAACGGACAGCGAGCGCGCCAAGTGGGGACTGCCGGCGCTGGCGGAACTGCGGCGCAGAGCGCCGCTGGCGTGAGGCCGCGCGTCCAAGCCATTCCGCCTTGGGTGGCCCATCGCCGCGACTGCGTCCCGATTCCCGCCACCCCAACCAGCCATACCCCGCCACCCCAACCCTCTCCTCTTCCCTCCGCCGTACCCCATAGCCACGATCCCCGCATGCCCATCCTGCCCCCGACCGACGACGCGATCGCGGCTGCCGCCGCCGCGCTGCGCCGCGGAGAACTCGTGGGCCTGCCGACCGAGACGGTCTACGGGCTCGCGGCGCTGGCCAGCGACCCGGCGGCCGTGGCGCGCACGTTCGCGGCCAAGCGCCGGCCGAGCGAGAACCCTCTGATCGTGCACATCGCCTCTGCCGGCGACCTGCCGCTGGTGGCGCGCACGATCCCACCGGCGGCGCAGGTCTTGGCTGCGGCGTTCTGGCCCGGGCCGTTGACGCTGGTGCTGCCGCGCCAACCGCACGTTCTCGACGCGGTGACCGCCGGCATGGACACGGTCGCCGTGCGCGTGCCCGACCACAACATCGCGTTGGCGCTGTTGCGCGCGGTTGGCGCGCCGCTTGCCGCGCCGAGCGCGAACACGTTCATGCGGTTGTCGCCGACCACGGCGCACGACATCGAGCCCGGACTGCAGCAGAAGCTCGCCTGCACGCTCGACGGCGGCCCGTGCCGCATCGGCCTCGAGTCGACGGTCGTCGACTGCACCGGGGCGCCGCGCGTGCTGCGTCCGGGCGGCGTGCCACGCGAGGCGCTGGCCCGCGCGCTCGGCTGCGAAGTGCCGCTCGCGGACGCTGCGCCCGCGAGCGGGCCGCGCGCTGCGCCGGGCATGTACGCGCGCCACTACGCGCCGCGCACGCCGTTGCGACTGGCGACGACGATCGGCCCGGATGACGCCGGTCTGTGCTTTGGCGTGCCCGCCAATTCGTGGCAGGTGGCGATGCCAACCGATCCTGAGTCGTACGGCGCGTCGCTCTACCGCGTGCTACACGCCCTCGACGCGCTTGGCGCGCGCGAACTGGTCGTGCAGGCGCCCCCTGCGGGCGTGGCGTGGGAGGCGATCGCGGACCGCTTGCGCAAGGCCGCCGCCGCCGGGTGAGCGGCTCGTCGGTCGACGATGCCGCTGCCGACCTCGACTTCGAGCGGCAGCTCGACGCCGGTCGTGACCTGGATGAGCTTGTCGATGACGCGATGAACGCCCGCGCATCGCTTGCAAGATGGCCACGGCCGCATGCGCTAGCGCTGGCGGCTGGCGCCACGGCGCCAGCGCGATGGGGGATTGCCATGCGACGGCCGTTGCCGCCACTTCGCCGGGCGCGCTACGCTCGCCCGACCGCCATGGATGTGTCGCTCGTACTCACCCTCGCGCTGACGCTCGGCCTGATCGTCTACGGGTTGTACGCGTGGGAACGGATCGTCGCGCGTCGACGCCGCGAAGACCCCGGCACGGCGTGAGGCGCCACTGCGCGGGCGCGTGCCGCCCGCCCGTCGTGCGAGCCGGACCGACCGATCGGTTTCGGCCGCGACGCCGGTTGGTTCGCGGTGCGCGCCGCCGATCCGGCGGCGGTGGCGCGGGCGCTGGCGCTGCGCACGATGTTGCCGGCCAATTGGCACTCAGGGCTGGTCGACGTCCGCGATGTCGGCACGTTCGTGTCGCCGCCGGTCGATGGCTTCGTCTTCGTCACCGGGGCCGACGTCGTTGGCTTCGGCGCGGTCGAGCAGGACGTCGCGCCGCGGCTGGCGCGGCTGTCGGCGGAGTTCGGCTTCGCCGCGTGGTTCCGCAGCGACGACGCCGCCGACGCGTACGGCTGGGCCTGCGCGCGCGACGGCGAACTCGCGCGCGCCTACGCCTTCGCCGGCGAGCACGGCCCGGTGGCGTGGGAGGGAGACGTCGACGACGTCGAGCGCGCGCTCGGCTGCCACGTCGACGATCCGCGCGACAAAAGCGACGACGAGGTGAAGTGGTGGCCCGACCGACGCATCGTGCATGCGCTGGCGGCGGCATGGGCTGTCGATCCCGACGAGCTGTCGCAGCGCGGCGGCGCTGCCGGCGTCGGCGTCGTCGGCCGCATGGGGCCAGCGCCGGCGGGCTGATCGCGGCGCGGCGGGCGCTAGCGACAAGGCTGCGACACGGGTCGACGCGTCTTCGATTGCCTGCCGCCGACGGCGACGCACTACCATTCGCGACCCGGCTCTAGCCGGCCCCACGCCATGCGCCCGACCTCGGTCCATTCCGTCTCCGCCTTTGTCCTACTCGCCGTCGCCGCCCAACTGGCGGCGCAAGATCGTCGCCCGCTGACCCACGACGACTACGACGGCTGGAAGTCGCTGCGCGGGCAAACCTACACGCAGGACGGCGCTTGGGTCGCGTTCCAGATCGAGCCGCAGTGGGGCGACGGCGCGCTCGCGATCAAGCAGACAACTGGCGACAAGGCGTACCGCTACGACTTCGGCAGCGGCGCGAAGTTCTCGGCCGATGGCCGCTTCGCGCTGTTCACCGCCGGCAAGTCGAAGGTGGAGGAGCGTGCCAAGAAGATCGACGAGCTGCGCAAGAAGGCCAAGGAAGCGAACAAGCCAGCCGGCGAGGTGAGCAAGCCGGCGGAGGGCGAAGAGGCGCCGCCGCGCCGGGGTGGCGCGGGCGGCGGTCCGGGCGGGCGCGGTGGCGCGGGCGCGTTTGGCAGTGGCCGTCGCGGCGGCGGCGGCGCGGGTGGCCCGCCGGCCGCGGGCGGTGGCGGTGGCGCTGCCGGCGGCGCGAATGACGGCGATGACGCCGCGGCGGCGCGCGATCGCGAGTGGATGCTGCTCGAACTCGCCACCGGCAAGGTCGAGAAGCTCGGCAAGCTGAAGTCGGCGGCGTTCGCGCCGGAGCAGCCGCTGCTGTTCTTGCACCAGGAGAAGCCCGCGGCGAAGAAGGACGAGCCGAAGGCCGACGCCAAGCCGGCCGAAGCAGGCAAGGGCGAGGAGGCGGCCAAGCCCGCCGAGGCGAATGCCGGCGAGGCCAAGGCGGAGGCGGCGAAGCCCGGCGAAGCGAAGGCCGCGACGCCGGCGCCGGCGGAGACGAAGGCCGCACCGCAGGCGGTCGCCGAGGCCAAGCCTGCCGAGAGCACGCCCGCCGCGACCAAGCCGGCGGAAGGCGCGGCTGGCGAGACCGCCAACGCCGAGACGCCGGCGGCCGGCGAGGGCGCACGGCGCGGCGAGGGCCGGCGCGGCGGCGCTGCGACCGACCCGCTCGAGGCCAAGCGTCCGGAGGGCACCGAGCTCGTCGTGCGCAACCTCGCGACCGGCGAGCAGCGCGCGTACGCCGACGTCGTTGGCTACGGGCTGTCGCGCACCGGCAAGAAGATGTGGTTCCAGACCTCGGCGAAGAAGCCGGCGAAGGACAGCAAGCACGGGTTGTTCGTGCAGGCGCCCGAAGGCGGCGAGCCGGTCTGCGTCCACGACGGCATCGCGCGCATCGGCGGCGCGCAGTTCGATCGCAGCGAGACGGCGCTGACGTTCACCAGCGACAAGGAGACGTTCGCCGACGACAAGCCGGTCGCCGACATCTACCTGTGGGACGGCGGCGCCGCGCTGGGCAAGCGCATCGCGTGGGCCGGCGGTCCCGGCATGCCGGCGGGCAAGCGGCCGGCGGGCGGCGCGTCGTTCACGCGCGACGGCTGGACGCTGACGTTCGAGGTGCAGAACGCGCCAGCGCCAGAGCCGCTGCCGATCCTGCCGGACGACAAGGTCACGCTCGACCTGTGGAACTGGCGCGACGGCCTGCTGCAGACGATGCAGCAGAAGCGCGGCAACGGCGAACGCAACCCGCAGTGGACCGCGGTGTATCGCCGGCAGAAGGACGAGGTTGCGGCGCTCGGTGACGACGCCCTGCGGTCGCTGCGGCCGATCGGCGCCGACGGCCGCTGGCTGCTCGGCACCGACAGCAAGCCCTACGAGCAGGAGGTGACGTGGGACGGCCGCTACAGCGACGTCTACGTCGTCGACGGCCAGACCGGCGCGCGCAAGAAGCTGCTGACGCGCTTCCGCGGCAACGTCACCAACTCGCCCAACGGCAAGTACCTCGTCTGGTTCGACGCCGGCTACCACTGGCAGTGCCACGACCTCGCCACGGGCGCGACGCGCGACCTGACCGGCAGGCTCGGCGTGCCGTTCCACAACTACCAGGACGACCACCCCGAGCCCGACGCGGCGTTCGGCCTCGCTGGTTGGTCCGAGGGCGACGCCGCCGTGCTGCTGTACGACGAGTTCGACGTCTGGCGCGTCGACCCGGAGACCGGCGCCGCCGTCTGCGCGACCGACGGCTTCGGCCGGCAGAACCGCACGCGGTTGCGCATCCAGTCGCTGCCGCGGGACGACGACAAGCTCGGGCTCGACGACGAGCTGCTGCTGGCGGCGACCAACCTCGACACCATGGCCGAGGGCTTCTTCGCCGACTCGATCACGCGGCAGCAGCGGCCGCAGAAGCTGCTCTACGGCGACAAGAACTTCGGCGACGTCGCGCGGCCGAAGAAGAGCAGCCGCCTGTTCTTCACCCAGGGCTCGTTCGCCGAGTTCCCCGACCTGTGGACCGTCGCCGCCGACTTCACCGATGCGCGTCGGCTCAGCGACGCGAACCCGCAGCAGCAGCAGTACCGCTGGGGCAAGGCCGAACTCGTGCACTGGATCGACGGCGACGGCGGCAAGCGCAAGGGCGTGCTGGTCAAGCCCGACGACTTCGACCCGACGAAGAAGTACCCGATGATGGTCTACTTCTACGAGCGCATGACGCAGGGGCTGCACAACTACGTCGCGCCGGCGCCTGGCACGTCGCCGAACGCCGCGTACTACGTCAGCAACGGCTACCTGTGGTTCATGCCCGACGTCGTCTACGAGGTCGGCTATCCAGGCACGTCGTGCGTGAAGTGCGTCGTCAGCGGCGTCCAGCACCTGATCGCCCAGGGCTTCGTCGACGAGAAGGCGATCGGCGCCGCCGGCCACAGCTGGGGCGGCTACCAGACCGCGTACCTGGTGACGCGCACGCACATCTTCGCCGCCGTCGAGAGCGGCGCTCCGGTGAGCAACATGCTCTCTGCGTACGGCGGCATTCGCTACGAGTCGGGCATGTCGCGGCAGTTCCAGTACGAGATGACGCAGTCGCGCATCGGCGGCACGCCGTGGGAGTACCCGCTGCGCTACCAGGAGAATTCGCCGATCCACTTCGCCGACAAGGTGAAGACGCCGGTGCTGATCCTCCACAACGACCAGGACGGCGCGGTGCCGTGGACGCAGGGCATCGAGTACTTCACGGCGCTGCGGCGACTGGGCAAGGAGAGCTACCTGTTCAACTACAACGGCGAGGGCCACGGCCTGCGCAGCCGCGCCAACATGAAGGACTGGTCGCGGCGCATGGCCGAGTACTTCGCGCACCACCTAAAGGGCGAGGTCGCGCCGAAGTGGATGACCGACGGCGTGCCGTTCCACGAGCGCGAGGCCGAGAAGCTGCCGTTCGCGCCGAGCTACGTCGACGCGCACGTCAAGCCCGCGCCGACGCCGGCGCCGAAGGCAGCGGAGACGCCGGCCGAGGCCGCGGAGAAGCCGGCCGAGAAGGCTGCCGAGAAGCCCGCGGAAGCCGCCGGCGACGCGGCTCCGGGCGCCGCGGCGGTGGCGACGACGCCGGGCGCCAAGCTACAGCGCGGCGCCGCCGCGCCGGACTTCGCCTGCGCCGACGCCACCGGCGCGACGCGCGCGCTCGCCGACTACCGCGGCAAGCACGTGCTGGTCTGGTTCTACCCGAAGGCCGACACGCCCGGCTGCACGGCCCAGGGCTGCGGCCTGCGCGATCGCTTCGCCGACTTCATGGACCGCGGCTGCGTCGTGCTCGGCGTGTCGGTCGACGCCGCCGCCGCCAACGCTGCGTTTGCGCAGAAGCACGGCTTCCCGTTCCCGCTGCTGTGCGACGTCGATCGCGCGCTGGCGCAGGCCTACGGCGCCGCGGACGCGGCCGACGCGAAGTTCGCCCGTCGCGCTGCCGCGCTGATCGGCCCGGATGGCAAGGTGGTGCAGTACTGGAGCAAGGTCGACCCGGCGACGTTCGCTGAGCAGGCGCTCGCCGCGCTGCCGCAGTGAGCGGCGCGCCGCCGGGCGGCTCCTGTCTCGACGCCCAACGTCATGCCGAACGCGCTGTCGGGCTGCACGGCCCAGGTGATCGTCGTCGGGCCGAGATCGGCCCGCAGTTGCGCCTGCGCCGGCAACCCGGTCAGCAGGGCGATCAACGCGGCGAGCGCGCGCACGATGCTGTTGGCGAAACCGCACGCGGCGTCGCGGTCGGCGTTGTAGACGAAGACGCCGACCTTCTCTCGATTCGGCCCGCGCGCACGTAGCGCGGAGAGCGGTTGGATGCGCGCGTCGATTCGGGCAACATGGTGCGAACCATATGGTCAATCCCCGCGTCTACTTCGACATCTCGATCGGCGACAAACCGACCGGTCGCATCGTCTTCGAACTCTTCGCCGACGTCGTCCCCAAGACGGCCGAGAACTTCCGCGCGCTGTGCACCGGCGAGAAGGGCATGGGCCAGTCGGGCAAACCACTGCACTACAAGGGCTGCCGCTTCCACCGCATCATCCAGCAGTTCATGTGCCAGGGCGGTGACTTCACGCGCGGCAACGGCACCGGCGGCGAGTCGATCTACGGCGCCAAGTTCCAGGACGAGAACTTCCAGCACAAGCACACGAGCAAGGGCCTGCTGTCGATGGCCAACGCCGGCCCGAACACCAACGGCTCGCAATTCTTCATCACCACGGTGGTCACGCCGTGGCTCGACGGCAAGCATGTCGTCTTCGGCAAGGTCGTCGACGGCATGAAGGCGCTCGACGCGATGGAGGCGGCCGGCTCGCGCTCGGGCAGCACGTCAGCCGACGTCGTCATTGCCGACTGCGGCGAACTGAAGTGACCGCCGCGCCGGCCGCCCGCGGCCGGCCCCGCTCCTTATGAACCGCCGCGCTGTCTTCTGGACGCTCGCCGCCCTCGCGGTCCTGACCGCGGTCGGGCAGGCGTGGGCGCTGCGCTGGACCTGCGACGACGCGTTCATCTCGTTCCGCTACGCCCAGCACTTCGTCGAGGGCCACGGCCTCGTGTTCAACCTCGATCCGACCGAGGCGCCGGTCGAGGGCTACACCAACTTCAGCTGGACGATGTGGCTCGCGCTCGCCGTCGCGCTCGGCATGACCGATGGCGCGTTGGAGGCGTGGGCGAGCGCCTGGGGTATCGCCTGCCACGGCGGCGTCGTGCTGCTGCTGGCGGCGATGGCGTGGCGCGCGTCCGGCGGCCGCGCGCTCGTGCCGGTCGCCGCGATCGGCTACGCCGCGATCCACCACGCCGCGTCGCTGGCGCCGGCCGGCCTCGAGACGGCGCTGTTCGTGCTGCTGGTCACGGCGATGCTGCGCGCCTGCCTCGCGCTGAAGTGCGCGCGCGCGGCGTGGCTGCTCGGCTTCGTCGGCGTGCTCGCTGCGCTGACGCGGCCCGACGGCGCGATCCCGTGCGCGGTCGCGGGGCTGTTCATGCTGCACGATGGCTGGCGGCGCGGCGACTGGCGGCTCGTCGTCGGCTACGCCGCGCCGTTCCTGTTGGTCTTCGCGCCGTACCTGCTGTGGCGGCACGGCTACTACGGCCACTGGCTGCCGAACACGTTCTACGCCAAGTCCGGCGCCGACCCGGATCCGGCGGCCGGCTTCGTCTACGCGCGCGACTTCTTCGTCTGCTACTGGCCGCTGCTGGTCTGTTTCCCGCCGCTCGCGTGGTTCGCGCTGCGCAAGCCGGACCTGCTGGCGACGATCAGCCCGTGCCTCGGTCGCCGGCCATGGCTCGCTGTGCTCGGCTTCGTCGGCGGCTACCTCGCGTTCGTGCTGTGGGTTGGCGGCGACTTCATGTTCGGCCGCTTCCTGCTGCCGATCCTGCCGGCGCTGCTGTTCGCGCTCGACCTGTGGTGCCTGCGCTGGCGCGCGGCGTGGCTGCCGCTGGCGCTCGCCGCCGTCGTCGCGCTGGGCAGCGTGTTCCGCGTCGAGCCGTCCGGCCTCGACGATCCGCGCAACAACGTCTCCGACAACCGCCGCATCTCGCTGCCGTGGATCGAGCCGTTCCGCGCAGCGTCCGAGTGGCTGCTGCCGGTGTTCGCAGGCCTCGATGTGCGCCTCGCCATCGCCGGCGGCCACGCCAACGTCGCCTACCGCTCGCGCGCGCCGATCGCGGTCGAGTGCGCGGCCGGCCTGACCGATGCCCACATCGCGCGCTTGCCCGTGCCGGTGCGCGGCAAGCCCGGCCACGACAAGCCGCGCGATCCCGGCTACCTCGAACGCCGCGGCGTGCACTTCATGCTCGAGCCCAACTACCAGGGCGACTTCGGCGTCGTCGACACCTGGCGCGACGTGACCTTCCCGGCGCCGCCGTTCGGCTTCCCGATGCGGCTCGTCACCTGGGACCGCGAGCTGATGGCCGAACTGCGCCGGCGCGTGCCTGGCCTGCTGGTCGCCGACTTCGAGGCCTTCCTCGACGCCTACCTGAAGGACGTCGCGCAGAAGCCGAAGGAGCAGGTGCGCTCCGACTACGCGAAGTTCACCGGCTTCTACTTCGCGCACAACGACGACCCGGCGCGCAAGGCGGCGTTCGAAGCGGCGCTGCGCTGATCTCCCCGCGTCGCGTTCAGGCGCGGCGCCGCCAGCGCCAGTGGCCCCCGGCGCCGACGATTGCGGGCGGCGGCGTAGCGCTGGTTGCCGTCCTGCTGCGCCCGTAGTGCCGCGTCGGGCGTGCGGTGGGTCGCGGCGGCGGCCGCGGTCGTGCAGGCGGCAGCGAGCAGTCAGGCCAGCGGTCGACGCGGCGCGCCTATGGTGCGGAGTCGTCGGCGGGTCCTGGTTCCCATCGGCGTCCGGCCGTCGCCGACTGGGTGGCGCGGCGCATCCGATGCCATCGCGGCCCGGTGCCGCCCCGGGGCGCTGCCCAGCCGCCGGTCGCCCGGCCGTTGACCCCGCGTTGGGGCGCGCTACCCTCTTCGCCCTTCGTTCCCGGGCGGCCGCCGCTGCGGGGGCGCGGACGGGCGCTGCGGCAGCGCCCCCCGGACCGCCATCTCCGCCGCGCCGGCCCGCTCCGATGGTCCGGCATCCGAACCACTGTCACAGCCCACGATTCCTCCCATGGCCGAATCCAAGGACGTCCAGACGATCCGCACCTACCGCAACTTCGGTGTGATCGCGCACATCGACGCCGGCAAGACGACGTTCTCCGAACGCATCCTCTACATCACCGGCAAGAGCCACAAGATCGGCGAGGTGCACGAGGGCGCGGCGACGATGGACTACCTCGAGGAGGAGCGCAAGCGCGGCATCACGATCACGTCGGCCGCGACGACGTGCTTCTGGCGCAACAACCGCATGAGCCTGATCGACACGCCCGGCCACGTCGACTTCACGGCCGAGGTCGAGCGCTCGCTGCGCGTCCTGGACGGCGCCGTCGGCGTGTTCTGCGCGGTCGCCGGCGTGCAGCCGCAGTCGGAGACGGTGTGGCGCCAGGCCAACCGCTACAAGGTCCCGCGCGTCGCGTTCGTCAACAAGATGGACCGCACCGGCGCCGACTTCTACAAGGCCGTGCAGTCGATGCGCACGCGTCTGCACGCCAACGCCGTGTCGCTGGTCATGCCGATCGGCAAGGAGAAGACGTTCCAGGGCGTCATCGACCTCGTGAAGATGAAGGCGTGCGTCTGGGCCGAGGACGACGCCCGCGAGATGGTCGTGATGGACATCCCGGCGGAGCTGATGGACGAGGCGAAGAAGCGCCGCGACGAGATGGTCGAGGCGGTCGCCGAGTGCCACGACGACGTGCTCAACAAGTTCCTCGAGGGCCAGCCGATCTCCACCGAGGAGATCATGATGGCCATCCGCAAGGGCACGCTCGACATGAAGATCACGCCGGTCTTCTGCGGCGCGGCCTTCAAGGACAAGGGCGTGCAGAACGTGCTCGACGCGATCGTCGATTACCTGCCGTGCCCGCTGGACCGTCCGCCGATGGAGGGCCTCAACCCGGAGGCCGACGAGAAGGTCGCCCGGCCGCTGCTGCCCGATCAGCCGTTCGCCGGTCTCGTCTTCAAGACGATCAGCGATCCCAACGGCGATCTGACGTTCATCCGCGTCTACACCGGCGAGATGAGGGCGGGCGAGCGCTACTACAACGGCCGCACGCGCAAGTACGAGCGCATCGGCCGCCTGATGCGCATGCACGCCGCCCAGCGCGAGCCGATCGAACTCGCGCGCGCCGGCGACATCGTCGCGGCGGTCGGCATCAAGGAGTCGATCACCGGCGACACGCTGTCCACCAAGGAAGCTCCGGTCGTCTACGAGGCGATGGCGTTCCCCGAGACCGTCATCAGCATGTCGATCGAGCCCGAGTCCGGCGGCGACCGCGACAAGCTCGGCGAAGTGCTCGGCAAGCTCGTCCGCGAGGATCCGACGTTCAAGGCCAACACCGACCCGCAGACCAGCCAGACGGTCATCTCGGGCATGGGCGAGTTGCACCTCGAAGTGAAGTGCAACATGATCATGAACGACTACAAGATCCCGGTGAAGGTCGGGCGGCCGAAGGTCGCCTACAAGATGACCTTGCGGGGTCCGAAGACCGTCGAAGCTCGCCACATCAAGCAGTCGGGCGGCTCGGGTCAGTTCGCCGTCGCGCGCGTGAAGTTCAGCGTCGACCCAGAGGTCGACTCGTTGAAGTTCATCGACGGCGTCAAGGGCGGTTCGGTGCCGCGTGAGTACATCAAGCCGGTCGAGGAAGGCATCCTCGCGGCGGTCACGGGCGGCGGCCGCATCGGCTTCCCGTTCTGCAAGGTCGTCGCCGAGCTGTACGACGGCCAGGCGCACGACGTCGACTCGAACGCGATGGCGTTCGAGACGGCGGGTATCCTCGCCTTCCGCCTCGCGTCGGAGAACAACTCGATCCTGCTCGAGCCGATCATGAAGATCGAGATCGAGGCGCCCGAGGACAAGACGGGTGATGTCATCGGCGACCTCAGCAGCCGCCGCGGCATCGTCGAGGAGATGATCAGCAAGCCGGGCGGCATCAGCGCCGTCACCGGCAAGGTGCCGCTCGCCGAGATGTTCCAGTACTCGACGCGCCTGCGTTCGATGACGCAGGGTCGCGGCACGTACTCGATGGAGCCGGCGAGCTACGAGCCGGTGCCGCCGAACATCGCTGAGAAGGTGCTCGCCGAGTACAGCAAGGGCTGATGCTCGCGGTCGACCGCTTGCAGCGGTCGACCAGCGGGTTGCCCTCCCTGGTGGCCGGCGGCCTTCAGCCGCCGACCAGCAGGACCCCATCGTGCGCGAGCGCGAGGAGCACGCACGGCGCCGCGCCGGGGCCGTCCAGCGCCACGGGGCCATGCTCGGTGCCGTCTTCGTACACGGCGAACTCGCCGGCGCGGCGCACGCCTGCCTCGTCGCGGTAGCCGCCCTGCAGCACGAGCAGTCGCTCCTCGCCCTTGTGCTTGTGGCGCGGGTAGCCGCAACCGGGGTCCATCTTGATCAGCGCGAGCGTGCGGCCGCTCTGCCGGTCGGCGGCGTAGAACCAGATCGCGACGCCGGGATGGCGCGTCGACTTCCAGGGGATCGCGGCGAAGTCCACGGTGGCAAGGCTAGGAGTCTGCGCCATGGAAGGCCACGCCACCGGCGCGCGTCCCGTGACGCAGAGTCCTACGCCGCGCGCCGGCGCAATCGCCGCGCGCATCGCATAAGGTGAGCGCCATGGCCGCACCCCGCGAGAGCTGGTCGATCGCGATCGACAAGGACTACCTGAAGTTCAGCGCCGCGCACTTCCTGATCTTCCCCGACGGCAGCGCCGAGCGTCTGCACGGGCACAACTACAAGGTCTTCGTCGACCTGCACACCGACCTCGACGAGCACGGCCTCGTGATCAACTTCATGGAGATCAAGCCGCTGGTGCGCAAGCTCTGCGACGAGCTTGACGAGCACCTGCTGCTGCCGGGCCAGCACCCCGTGCTGACCGTGACACGGAATGGCGATCATGTCGAGGTCCGCTACCGCGAACGGCTCTACCTGATTCCGCGCGAAGAAGTCATCGTGCTGCCGATCGGCAACAGCAGCGCCGAGAACCTCGCGGCTTGGTTCGGGCGCACGCTGTGCGAGCGCATGCGCATGGCATGGCCGAAGCTCGTCGTGCGCGAGTTGTCGGTCGGCATCGAGGAGACGCCGGGCCAGCGCGGCATCTGGACGCTGCGCGAGTGAGGCCCGCAGGGGCGTCACGAAGCCGGCGCGCGCGCCCGCCGGATGCCCGTGCCGTCAGCCGCCCGCGGCGGCTTGGCTATGGCGGTAACCGCGCAGCCACCGCGCCGGGTGACCGTGGCAGTTGCGCACCGTGTGGCGCGTGCTGGCCGGGATGTCGAGTTCGTCGCCGGGATGCATGCGTACCGTCCGGCCCGGCAACTCGATCTGCGCCTCGCCGTCGATCAACCGCAGCACGACGTCGACCTCGTGCTGGGCGCCGGGCCAGACCTGGCGCGGCGGATCGATCCACAGATCGCAGGTGAAGCCGTGCCGGGCCCACTCGTCGCGGACGCGTCCCCGCACCGTCTCGATGTCGATACGTTCCATCCCTAACCGTGGATCGGTGGATCCGGTTCGCAACGCGCAACGACGGTCGTCGCGCGTTCCTCCCGGAGGGTCTGCCCAACGCCACAGCCGACCAGCCCAGCCTGCTGCGGCGGGCCGTATGAGAGCCGCTTCGCCCCGGAAATCCAGTTCCGTCATCTGCCAAACTTGCCGGTGCCGCAGGGCACGCGGGTGGTGCGCCAGCACCTAGGACGCGGCACCGGCGGGGCAACTCGCCGGGAAAAGGTCGAGGCTGGCCACAGGGCCAGCCTCGGAGGCCGCAGCGCGTGCCGCAACCTTGGGAGTCGCCGTCGATCGATCCTGCATGGAACCCCCGATCCGACGGCAAGCAAAGCAAATGATGCCCGCCCTCCAGACCACGCCGCTGAGTGCGAGACGTGCCAGCCAACTCGCTGATTGGCCGGCTGCACCTAGGGCTTTCGCCCCGGAACAGACCCCTCTGATTCGTGATGCCGTCTCGGCGTCCGAGTGCTCGTACAGCGCAGTCCGGAGAACGGGAAAGAGCCCTGCGAGAAGGCATGGCTTCCGCAGAACGGTCGTTGGACGCGGGGGGCATCCCGGCTGGTTCCGTCAGGACCGCGAAAATCGCTTACGCCAGACGGAGGGGGGCCGGCTGGCCCGACGCGGCCACCTGCTGGATGTGGGCGTGCACCTGCATGGCGCGCTGCACGCACTGGTCGCTGTTGTGGTACTCGTAGCGGCCGAAGCGCCCGAATGTGATGTAGCCGCTCTCGTCGAACCACTTGCGAACACGGGAGATACGGCTGGCGAACTCGAGGTCCTGGTCGATGTAGGCGTACTCGTTGTCGCACCACTCGAGCAGCACGACCTTCGCCGGCTGCAGGATGCCGGCGCGGCCGAGCGCGCCGACCACGCCCTTCAGCCAGGCGGCGTCGGGCTTGAGGTCGCCGCGGTGGGTGACCTCGGCCAGGAACGAGCCGTGGCCCGCCGGCGCGTTGTGCGGGGAGTAGTTGCTGAAGTAGGTGATCCGGTTGGTCGGGCCCTGCTCGGGAAACGGCAGGTAGATCCACGACAGCGGCGGCAGCGGCTCGTCGAGCTTCACGCCGATCATCAGGTTGATCAGCGAAATCGGCCGCAGCGCGCGGATGTCGGCGCGGATCGGTTCGGGGATGTCGGCGAAAGCGCGCTCGACCTGCGGCAGCGGCACCGTGTTGACCACCAGGTCGAAGGCCTCGCCGTTGACCTTGAAGCCGCTCCCGGCGCGCTCGACGCGCTCGGCGGCGACGCCGCACTGCAGCGTGAAACCGCCGCCGGCGACCGTCCCGCGCACCATCGTCTCGAAGCCGCCGTGCTTGGGGAACCAGAACACCGACTGGTGGGTGTAGCCCTCCGTGTCGATGCCGATCGCCGACTTGACGATGTCCTCGATCGGCGCCTCGGGCACGCGGCCGGCGACCCAGTCGCTCGCCATCGTGCGCAGGTCGCGCTTCCAGACCTTCTCGTTGTACGGGACCATGAAGTGGCGGCCGAAGCCAGCGCCCATGCGCCACCGGATCCAGTCGCCGAAGTTCGTCGGGCACGGCGTCCCAGCGCGCCGCTGCGCGTAGGCCTCGATGTAGCCGGCCATGCAGTCGACGATCGCGTCCTTCGTCAGGTGGCCGACGCCGTTCTCGAACGGGTAGGGCACCCAGCGATCGTGCCAGCGGATCTTGGTGTTGCGCACCGTCTTGACGACGCCGGGTTCGCCGCCGCAGCGGTCGATCTGCCAGTCGAGGACCTTCTTGTCCTTGCTGAAGACGATGTGCCCGCCGGCTTCGTCGAAGGTGAACTCGCCGTAGCGGCGGCTCTTGCACAGGCCGCCGGCGCGCTCGCCTTTCTCCAGCACGGTGACGCGGTGGCCGTCGCGGGCCAGCATGCGGGCGAGGGCGGTGCCGGAGATGCCGCCGCCGAGGATGGCGATTTTCACGAGCAGGACTCCGAGGGCGGGGCAGTCACGGCAGCAGCAACCATACTCGCGCGCGCAACGCGCGGAAGGCCGCGCGACGGAAGCGCCGGTGGAATCGGTCCCGGCGCGAGACAGCGCCGAGGCCGCGGGCGATGATCGCGCGCACGTGGACGCGACCGCATCGCAACCGACGAACGCGCCGAGCCGCAGCGCGGCCCCCGGCGAGGCAGTGGCGATCGCCGCGCTGGCGCTCGCGGCGTTCTCGCTCAACCTGAACACCAACGTGCTCGGCGCGCTGCTGCCGTTCGTGCGCGACGAACTCGACGGCGCCGCCTGGCCGCTGCTCGCCGCCGCCGGCTTCGGCAGCGCCGCCGGCGCGCTGGCGTTCGACCGGCTGGCGCGCCGCGTCGGCCGCCGCCGTGCGCTCGTGCTCGGGCTCGCCGGCTTCGTGCTGGCGAGCGCACTCCACCTCGCGCCAGGGCCCTACGGCTGGCTGCTGGCGCTGCGCGGCGCCGCCGGCGTCGCCGTCGGCGTCGCCTACGCCGCCGCCTCGGCGCTGGTCGCCGAACTGGCGCCCTATGGCCGCCGCGGCGCGGCGATGGGGCGCTTCAACGCCGGCATGTTCCTGGCGATCCCGGTCGGCCTGCCGCTGTCGGTGGCGTTCGCGACGGCGGGCGCGTGGCGAGCGATCTTCGGCGTGCAGGCGGCCGTGGCAGCCATCGGCCTGTGGTGCGCCCTGCGGGCCGTGCCGGCGACGCCGCCGGAGACCGGCCGTGGCGAGCTGCGCGCCGTCCTGCGCGTCGGCGCCGCCCGCGCCGGCCTGCTGGCGACGCTGCTGCACGTCGGCTCATTCTTCGTCACCGTGCAGTTGGCGACGACGTGGCTCGACGCCACCGGCCGGCTGCCCAAGGCCGAGCAGACCGGCGTGTGGGTGGGCCTGGGGCTCTGCGCCGTCGCCGGCAGCGCGTTGTTCGGCCGCGTCAGCGACGCGGTCGGCAAGCGCCGCTTCGTGCTGTGGACCTCGGCGCTGCTGGTCGCGTGCTTCCTGTTCCTCGCGACCGAGCCGGCGGCGCTGCCGCTGCTGCTCGTCGGCGGCGGCTGCGCGATCGTCGCGTCGGCCCGCACCGGGCCGCTGCAGGCGCTGGTCTCCGGCGCCGTGCCGCAAGCACAACTCGACGCGCTGATGAGCTGGCGCGGCGCCTGCATGCAGGCCGGCGTCGGCTTGTTCGCGCTCAACGCCGGCTCGATATTCGCTTCCTACGGCTTCCCCGGCGTGTTGTGCCTGGCGGCGGCATGGCAGACACTCTCCTTCGTGGTCCTCCGGATCGGCGCGAACGAGCCGCCGGCGCACAACGACCCCGCGTGACCTTCTCGCAATACCCTCCGACCACGGACGAACTCCCCGCTCATGCTCCGCCACCTGCCCCTGCTCGTCTGCCTCGCCTTCGCTGCCGCGCTCGCCGGCTGCCGTTCCGCCGCCGAGCGCTACTTCGTCGGTCCGGACGATTGCGTCCTGGCGACGCGGCAAGAGGGGACCGTGACCACCACGTGGCGTCTCGAGACCCAGGCCGACAGCCGCATCCGCGTGGTGCGCGAGTTCGATCGCGAGCGTGCGGTGCTCGGACTCGACGCCAGGGAGATCGGCAAGGAAGACGCCGAACGCCGCGGGGTGAAGCCCTACACCGGCATGCTGGTGACGAAGGTCGCCGCCGACTCGCCGGCCGCGGCTGCCGGCGTGCTCGCCAACGACCTCGTGTTGACGATGGACGGCGCCGAGGTGGTCTACCGCGAGCAATGGGTTGGCGTGATCGCCAAGCTGCAGCCTGGCGGCGCGCTCGCGCTGCGCCTGCTGCGCGGCCAGCAGCAACTGGACGTGCAGGTCGCGCTCGGGCGGGCGCTCACGCGCGCGGTCGAGGAGCGCCGCATCGACCTCGACATCCCGCCGACGCCGGTGCGCGCCTACGCCGGCGCGACCCTGCGCGGCATCCCGGCCGACGCCTGCGCGGCGATGTACGGCGCGCCGCGTCACGCGGTCGTCGTCACCGACGTCGAGGTCGGTTCGCCGGCATGGCTCGCGGGGGTGCGCAGCGCCGACGTCATCGACCAGGTCGACGGCGCGCCGGTGTCCGACGTGCGGGCGCTGTCCGACCGCATCGCGGCGCTCGGCGTGGCCGGCAGCCGCATGCGCTGGACGGTGCGCCGCGGCGACGGTCCCGCTCACGACGCCGACGTCGCGCTGCACGACTATCAACGCGGGACGCTGGTGCGCGTTCCCTTCGTGTTCTGCCTGGAGACCGGGACGTTCGACGACTCGTGGTCGCTCGGTCCGTGGGGCCTGCTGATGAACGACCAGAGCCGCTACGTCCCGGACAAGTCCACGCGTGAGACGCGCACGCGCAACGTCTTCCGTGCCGTGCTCGGCCTGCTGCGCGTCGAGACGTCGCCCCAGGCGACCGATGTGCGCCTGCTCTGGTTCGTGCGGTTCTCCGTCTGAGGCGCCGCGGGGGCGGCACAAGTGCTGCTGGCCCCTGCGCGCCACTGCCCATCGCCGCTCGCGGCACGGACGCCACTTCCGTCGCTGGCGCAGTTCGCCAGGCGCCGGGGGCGCTGCGATGGACGCCCGCAAGTCCCGCGCGCAGTTCGTCGAGGCGCGCGACCAGCTGATCGGCCGGGCAGGGGGTCAGCGTTGGCAGCCGCTGCACCAGTAGGTGCTGCGGCCGGAGTCGACGGCGCGCTTGACCGGCGCGCCGCAGCGCGGGCACGGCTTGCCGGCGCGCTCGTACACGGCGAGCTCGCGGGCGAAGAAGCCGGCGTCCTCGTCGACGCCGACGTAGTCGCGGAACGACGTGCCGCCGGCGGCGATCGCCGCGGCCAGCACGGCGCGCACGGCCTGGGCGAGCGCGTCGCACTCGGCGCGCGTCAGCGAGCCGGCCGCTCGGCGCGGCCGCACCTTGGCGCGCCAACAGGCCTCGCTGGCGTAGATGTTGCCGACGCCGACGAGGATGCGGCCGTCCATCAGCAGCGCCTTGACGTTCGCCTTCTTGCCGCGGCTCTCGCGCTGCAGGAACGCGCCGTCGAAGCCCGGCTCGAGCGGCTCCTGGCCGAGCGCTGCCAGCAGCGGGTGGGTCGGCAGGTCGGCGGCGTCCGCGACGTCGAGCGCGCCGAAGCGCCGCGGGTCGACGAAGCGCACCAGCCGGTCGCCGAAGTCCATGCGCCAGTGCTCGTGCTTGCGCCACTCCGGCCGCGACGCCTTGGCGTCGGTCACGTCGACCAGCAACCGGCCCGTCATGCCGAGATGCACGATCGCCGCCGGCGCGCCGCTGCCGTCGAAGCGCAGCAGCAGGTACTTCGAGCGCCGGTCGACGCCGCCGCAGGTCCGGCCGACGAGCGCGCGCAGCGCCGCCTCCGGCATCGGCCAGCGCAGGTCGGGGCGCGTCTGCTCGTAGCGGCGCAGGCGCCGGCCGCGCAGGTGCGGCTCGGCGCCGGCGCGCACGGTCTCGACTTCGGGCAGTTCGGGCACGGCGGCGGCGGGGGCGGCGCAGGTTGCGGGGCTGGAACTGGCCGCCAGGAGGCGCATGGCTACCATGCCGCGCTCTTTCCCGCGACCCTACCGCCATGGCTTCTGATCCCGCCGTTGCCGGTCTGCACCACATCGGCATCGCCGTCCGCTCGCTCGCCGAGGCGCTGCCGCGCTGGACCGACGGCCTGGGCCTCGTGCTGCAGTCCGTCGACGAGGTGCCGACCGAGAAGGTCAAGGTCGCTGTCCTGCTCGCTGGGACCCAGCGCATCGAGTTGCTCGAGCCGACCTCGCCGGACTCGCCGATCGCCGTGTTCCTCGACAAGCGCGGGCCGGGCATCCATCACCTCGCGTTCACGGTCGGCGACTGCCAGGTCAAGATCGACGCGATGACGGCGCTCGGCGCGCCGATGCTCAACCAGAAGCCCAACGCGGGCGCCCACGGCTGCAAGGTCGCCTTCGTCCACCCCAAGTACCTTGGCGGCGTGCTGGCCGAGTTCGTCGAGGACAAGCATCCATGACCGACCCGTTGAAGAAGCTCCAGGACCTGCGCGAACGCTCGCTGCTGGGCGGCGGCAAGGACCGTATCGACGCCCAGCACCAGAAGGGCAAGCTGACCGCGCGCGAGCGCATCGCCCTGCTCGTCGACCCGGGCACGTTCACCGAGATCGACCGGTTCGTGACGCACCGTTGCCGCGACTTCGGCATGGACAGCGAGAAGAACCAGATCCTCGGCGACGGCGTCGTCACCGGCAGCGCCCGCATCGACGGCCGGCCGGTGTACCTGTACGCGCAGGACTTCACGGTCTTCGGCGGCAGCCTGTCGGAGACGCACGCGGCGAAGATCTGCAAGGTCATGGACCTCGCCGTGAAGATGGGCGTGCCGATGCTCGGCCTGTCCGACTCCGGCGGCGCCCGCATCCAGGAGGGCGTCGTGTCGCTCGGCGGCTACGCCGACATCTTCCTGCGCAACACGCTGGCCAGCGGCGTGGTGCCGCAGATCAGCGCGATCATGGGCCCGTGCGCTGGCGGCGCCGTGTACTCGCCCGCGATCACCGACTTCATCCTGATGGTCGAGGGCACGAGCTTCATGCACATCACGGGCCCGGATGTGGTGAAGACCGTGACGCACGAGGACACGACCAGCGAGGAACTCGGCGGCGCCCGCGTGCACAGCGAGGTCAGCGGCGTGGCGCACTTCACCGCGCCCGACGACGCGACCTGCCTCGTGCAGTTGCGCGAGCTGCTCGGCTACCTGCCGCTCAACAATGCCGAGGACCCGCCGTTCCGCGCCACCGAGGACGACCCCAACCGCATGGATCCGGCGCTCGACTCGATCGTGCCGGCCTCCAGCGATCAGCCGTACGACATGCGGCAGGTGGTCAAGAAGATCGTCGACGACGGCAAGTTCTTCGAGGTGCAGGCCCGCTACGCCAAGAACATGATCGTCGGCTTCGCGCGCCTGGGCGGCCGCGCCGTCGGCGTCGTCGGCAACCAGCCGAACCACCTCGCCGGCGTGCTCGACATCAAGGCGAGCCTCAAGGGCGCGCGCTTCATCCGGTTCTGCGACGCCTTCAACATCCCGTTGATCACGTTCGAGGACGTGCCGGGCTTCCTGCCGGGCAAGGACCAGGAGTGGGGCGGCATCATCGCGCACGGCGCCAAGCTGCTGTACGCGTACTGCGAGGCGACGGTGCCGAAGATCACGGTCATCACCCGCAAGGCCTACGGCGGCGCCTACGACGTGATGAACAGCAAGCACATCCGCGCCGACCTCAACCTCGCCTGGCCGTCGGCCGAGATCGCGGTGATGGGCGCCGAGGGTGCTGCCAAGGTCGTCTTCCGCCGCGAGATCCAGGCGGCGAAGGACCCGGTGGCCGAGGAGAAGCGGCTCGTCGCCGACTACAAGGCGAAGTTCGCCAACCCCTACCAGGCGGCCGCGCGCGGCTACGTCGACGACGTCGTCGAGCCCCGCCGCACGCGCCCGCTGCTGATCCAGGCGCTCGAGCTGCTGCGCAGCAAGCGGGACACCAACCCGCCGAAGAAGCACGGCAACATCCCGCTCTGACGCGTCCGTCGCCGGCGGTGCTGGCCCGAAGCCGGTCGGCGCTGCCAAGAAACGCTGGCGCCCCGGCGCCAGCGTTCGGTCACAGCCGGTCGACCCAGCTGCGCAGGTCCTTGTCGAGCGCTTCGAGGTCGATGCCGGCGAACGCCTTGTCGACGGCCTGCGACAGGATCTCGGCGACCTTCTCGCGGTCCTCGAAGTCGACGAGGCGCACGCCCGGGATGCCCGGGATCGACGTGTCGCCGCCCGGCTTGTCGTCGTCCTCTTCCTTCCGCTTGGCGCGGAAGGCGGTGACGTTGTCGGCGAGGTAGCCGAAGTAGGTCTCGAGCGCCTGCTTGTGCGCCTTGTTCTTGCTGACCTCGCGGATGAAGTAGATCGTCGCCCAGCCCTGCGAGTACTTGAGGCCGGCGTTGCTGTAGTACTCGCTCTGCTCGTAGCGCAGCAGGCTGCGCAGCGGGATCAGGTCCTTGCCGTCGCGCATGTGCTCTTTGAGGTAGCGCACGCGCCAGTCGAACACCTTGACGCCCTGCACCGCGCCGGCCGCAACGGTCAGGCCGGCGAAGTAGTCGCCGTGGCCCTCGTTGAACCACGAGTGCGGGGACACGTCGCCGATCGCGAAGTGCACGTACTGGTGGAAGCCCTCGTGGAACATCACCGACCGGCAGTCGTCCTTCGACTTGTTGGCCGACATGTCGTCGAACTTCTGGAACAGCACCAGCTCGCCCTTGGTCGGCGAGAAGTAGCCGGCGCTGCTGCCCGGGCCGCCGAACTGGTGGTACTCGGACTGCGTGGCGAACACGCGCACGGGGTTCAGCGGCGTCTTCTGGTTGCGCGGCTTGAACATCGGCACGTAGACCTTCTCGCGCACCGTCTCGAGGTCCTTCGCCAGCTTGTCGACGAACGCCTTGTCGGCGTTGCTGATGAAGACGTAGTACTTCGTGTCGACGGTGAACCAGCCCGGCTTGCCGGCGACGCTCGCCTTCAGCGCCGCACGCTTTTCCTCGCCCTCGAGCTTGTTGGGGTCGACGCGGTTGGCGTCGGCGACGTCGGGGTTGACGTTGGCGGTTACCTGGAAGCTCAGGATGCTCTTCTCGTAGGCCTCCTTCCACGTCTTCTGCCACGTCTCCTCGAAGCAGACGTAGACGACGGCCCACTCGGTGCCCATGTAGCGGAACGCGCCGATGGTGACGTGCTCCGAGTCGGCGCCGAAGTCGATCAGGTCGCCCTGCATCTTGCCGCCCTTGAGCGGCCGGCGCAGCCAGCGCTTGCCGGCGCCCTTCCAGCGGTTCTCGATCCACTCGTCGATGCTCTTGGCCGGGTTCTTCACGCCGAGGACCTTCTTGAGCTTGTCGTCGACGCTCGGCTCGGCCGGCGGCGCGGCGCCGCCCTTGTTGGTCTCGACCGCGATCGCCATGCGCATCACCTGCAACTCGCAGTGGCGGCCGGAGAACATCGCCTCGTAGTCGCCGCGCTTCTCGAACTCGTCGAGCGCGAGCTTCCAGCGGCCGACGGTGGCGCGGTCCTCCTGGTCGGGCGGCATCGAGTTCCAGCCCTTGAGCGGTTGGATCTGGTAGCCCCAGCTCTTGTCCTTGTAGAGCTTGTCGAGCTCGACCTTGCGCTGGGCGCAGAGCGGCGCGGCGAGCGCCACCACGACGGCTACGAGAAGACGGAAGGAACGATTCATGGGGAGGGCTCCTGGGCCGCGGCGGGGCGCGTCCGGTCGGACTGGGAAGTCACGACCGTGGACGATTCCGGCGTGCCCCTGTCGAGGCAAGGTCCCGCAGCGACAATCGGGGGGCACGGGCCGGCGGCCCGGGTCGCCGGTCGTTCAGGCCAGTTCGATCGTGCGGCCTTCGCGGGCGGAACGGTCGGCGGCGAGCACGATGCGCAGGCTGTTGACCGCGTCGGCGAGGTGCTCGCCGAGGTCCAGGTCTTCCCGGATGGCGCGCAGCAGGTACTGCTGCTCGCGCAGGCAGAGGCCGTCGTGGTCCGGTTCGTCCGTCGTGTCGATCCACTGGTCGGCGTGCACGAAGGCGTCGCTCGCGTCGCGATCCTGGCGGTGCAGGCGCAGCGCGTTCGTCGCCGTATGCGCGCCGACGTCGGCGCTGCCGGCCTTGCGTTCGCCCTGGCGGTCGACGATCGACACGCAGCCCTTGGGGCCGACGACGTCCTTCACGAAGTACGCGATCTCGCTCATCATCGGGCCCCAGCCGGCCTCGTACCAACCGACCGAGCCGTCGGCGAACGTCACCTGCAGCTGGCCGTAGTTGTACATGCCCGGCTTCAGCTCGTCGGACAGCCGCGCCTGGATCGCCGAGACGCGCACCGGCTTGCTGCGCGTCATCTGGCACATGACGTCGACGTAGTGCACGCCGCAGTCGACGATCGGCGACATCGAGTCCATCAGCGCCTTGTGCGTGCGCCAGTCCTTGCCCTTCGACTGCTGGTTCAGGTTCATGCGCATGACCAGCGGCTTGCCGAGCGTCTGCGCCACCTCGATGAACTTCTGCCACGCCGGGTGGACGCGCAGGATGTAGCCGACGACGACTTTGCGACGGTGTTGCTTCGCCAGCGCGACGATCTCCTCCGCTTCGGCGACCGTCTCGGCGAGCGGCTTCTCGAGGAAGACGTGGCTGCCGCCGCGCAGGGCGACCCGCGCGATCGCCGCGTGCGTGTCCGGGTAGGTGTTGATCGACACCACGTCCGGCTTCGTCGCCGCGTAGGCCTGCTCGAAGTCGGCGAACGTCGGCAGGCCGCCGAGCTCGGCGGACAGCTTGTCGCGCGAGCCGGGGCTGCGGGCGACGAGGCCGACGATGCGGAAGTCGTTCTTGAGCTGGTGGTAGGCGCGGGCGTGGGAGGTGCCCATGTTGCCGCAGCCGACGACCAGGACGCGCAGGGGTGCCATGGCCGACCTTCTTACTCGCCGGACCGTGCGCCGCCCAGGCTCGCGGCGGCGCGCGGTGGCGACGTCGCGCTCGACCCCGATGCCGTGGCCGCCTACCGTTGCGGTTCGCCATGCCGCTCTTCCGACGCATCCTCGTGGCCAACCGCGGCGAGATCGCGCTGCGCGTGATCCGCACCGCCCAGGAGATGGGCATCGAGACGGTCGCCGTGTACTCCGACGCCGACCGCGCCGCGCTGCACGTCCGCCGCGCGACGCTGGCCGTGCACCTCGGTGGCAGCAAGCCGGCCGGGAGCTACCTCGACATCGGCAAGATCGTGGCGGCGGCCGTGGCGACCGGCTGCGACGCGCTGCACCCCGGCTACGGCTTCCTCAGCGAGAACGAGGACCTCGCCGAGGCCTGCAAGCAGGCGGGCATCGAGTTCCTCGGCCCGCCGCCGCACGCGATCACGGTGATGGGCGACAAGGTCGAGGCGCGCAAGGCGGCGGCGAAGGCCGGCGTGCCGCTGGTGCCCGGCCTGCAGGAGGACGTCGACGCCGCGCGCCTCGCCGCCGCCGCGCGCCAGGTCGGCTACCCGGTGATGCTGAAGGCCGCGGCTGGCGGCGGCGGCAAGGGCATCCGCATCGTGCGCGAGGAGAAGCAACTGGTCGAGGCGTTCGAGCTGGCGCGCGCCGAGGCGAAGAGCTCGTTCGGCGACGACCGCATCTACCTGGAGAAGTTCGTCACGCGGCCGCGCCACGTCGAGATCCAGGTGATGGCCGACAAGCACGGCAACGTCGTGCACTACGGCGAGCGCGAGTGCTCGGTGCAGCGCCGCCACCAGAAGCTCGTCGAGGAGTCGCCGTGCGTCGCGCTGACGCCCGAGCTGCGCGAGCAGATGGGCAAGGCCGCCTGCGATCTCGCCCGCTCGGTCGGCTACGTCGGCGCTGGCACCGTCGAGTTCCTGTGGTCGGAGGGGCGCTTCTACTTCATGGAGATGAACACGCGCCTGCAGGTCGAGCACCCCGTCACCGAGATGCGGTACGGCGTCGACCTCGTGCGCGAGCAGATCCGCGTCGGCGCCGGCGAGAAGGTCGCGCCGCCGCCGGAGCCGCGCGGCCACGCCATCGAGGTGCGCGTCAACGCCGAAGACCCGGCGACGTTCTTCCCGTCGCTCGGCACGCTGACGCGCATCAACCTGCCGGGCGGCCCCGGCGTGCGCCTCGACAGCGCGATGTACCGCGGCATGGAGGTCACGCCGTTCTACGACAGCATGCTCGCCAAGCTGATCGTGCACGGCGCCGACCGCGAGCAGGCGATCGCCCGCTGCGTCCGCGCGCTGCGCGAACTGCGCCTCGTCGGCGTCGCCACCTCGCTGCCGACTGCGCTCGCGGCGCTGCGTAGCGCCGAGTTCGCCGGCGGCGACTACGACACCGGCATCCTTGAGCGCATCGATCGCAAGGCGCCGGCGGCGACGGCGGAGCTGGCCGCGCTGGCGGCCGCCGCTGCGCGCTTCCTGCTGGCCGAGCGCGCCGGCGCCG
>VGZG01000012.1 GCA_016872675.1 Planctomycetota bacterium | reverse complement strand
TGACGAACCGGCAGCGCTGCGGCGGCGCCGGCGCTGACGGACGGGCGCGCGGCTACAGCGCGACGTGGCTGGCGGCGGCGCGCAGGCGCGCGACGCACGCGTCCTTGCCCAGCAAGAACAGCACGTCGAACAGGCCCGGGCCCTTGTCGGTGCCGGTGAGTGCTGCGCGCACCGGGTGCACGAAGCTGCCGAACTTGACGCCGAGCGACTCGACGAAGGCGCGGCAGTCGCGCTCGATCGCCGCCGGCGTCCAGAAGGCGCAGGCCGGCTCCGGCGCGTCCTTCTTCGACGGCAGTGGCACGGCGGCGTCGACGCCCTGGCGGTCGAGAGGCCAGCTCGGCGGCAGGTTGGCGCCTTCCAGGCGCTGCGCGTACGCCAGCAGCCACTGCTTGCCGGCCGGGTCCTTGGCGAGGTTCTTCGCCGCCGCCTCGTCCATCGCCGGCACGCTGAACAGCCAGCCGAGCTTGCCCGGCAGTTCGGACAGAATGGCGATGCGCTCCTGGTAGCAGGCGAGCGCGTTCTGTAGCCACGCTATGTGCGTCGTCAGCGCCGTCGCCGGCACCGCCGGCTGCAGCCATGGTGCGCTGCGCTCGAGCAGCTGTGCTGGCGCCCAGCGGCGCACGTACTCGCCGCACATCCAGCGCAGCTTCTCCTCGTCGAACTTGGCGCCGGCCTTGCCGATGGTCTCGATGCGGAAGACCTGCACCATCTCCTCGCGCGAGAAGACGTCGCGATCGCCGCTGAAGCCCCAGCCGAGCAGCGCGATGTAGTTGAACACCGCCTCGGGCGGAAAGCCCTTGTCGCGGTAGTCCAGCATGTTGGTGTCGGCGTCGCGCTTGCTGAGCTTCTTGCCTTCCTTGTTGAGGATCAGCGGGATGTGCGCGTACTGCGGGCACTCGTGGCCGAGCGCCTCGAACAGCAGGCGCTGCTTGACGCCGTTGAGAAAGTGCTCCTCGCCGCGGACGACATGCGTGATCTTCATGCCGACGTCGTCGACCACGCAGGCGAAGTTGTAGAGCGGCACGCCGTCCGGCCGCAGCATCACCCAGTCGTCGAGCTCCTTGGTGTTGACCTCGACGTCGCCGCGGATCAGGTCGTGCACCTGCATGACGCGCGCCTCGGGCATCTTGAAGCGCACGTTGGGCTTGCGGCCTTGCCGCTCGAACACAGCGCGCTCGGCCGGCGTCAGGTTGCGGCAGCGGCGGTTGTAGCCGGCGAAACCGGCCTTCTGCGCCTCGAGTTCCTTGCGGCCGGCTTCGATCTCGTCCGGCGTGCAGTAGCACAGGTAGGCGTGGCCGGCGGCGAGCAGCCGATCGGCCGCCTGCCGGTAGAGCCCCAGACGCTGCATCTGGAAGTAAGGCCCGAAGTCGCCGCCCTTCTCCGGCCCCTCGTCCCAGTCGATGCCGAGCCAACGCAGGCCCTGCAGGATGATCTGCAGCGACGCATCGGTGCTGCGCGCCTGGTCAGTGTCCTCGATGCGCAGCAGGAACGTGCCGCCGAGCGCGCGGGCCGCGGCCCAGTTGTACATCGCGGTGCGGGCGCCACCGAGGTGCAGCGGACCGGTCGGGGACGGCGCGAAGCGCAGGCGCGGCGTGGGGTGGATCATGCGGCGCGGAGAGGATCGCGCATCGCCGCCCGCGAGGGAAGGCCGCGCTGGCGCAGACAGCGTCTACGGCAGCAGCGACACCGCCTCGAGCCGCCACGAACCGTCTTCGCGCACCACCGAGACGCTGCCGAGCGCCACGGCGTACGGGTCGAGCCCGTGCCCCGGCTCGCCGAGCAGCGCGTGCAGGCCGTGGCGCACGATGCCGCGGTGCGCGACGACCAGCAAATCGCCAGTCCACGGCGCCGCGGCATGCTCGCGGATGGCGGCGCGCACCCGGGCGGCGAAGCCAGCACGACTCTCGCCGCCGGGGAACGCGTCAGCGCGGCCGGCGCAGTGATCGGCCCAGAATGCCGAGTGCGCGACGGCGATCTCCGCAGCGGTCATGCCTTCGCAGTCGCCGAAGGAGATCTCGCGCAGCCGCTCGTCGACCTGGAAGCGCGCGACGGGCAGACCGAGCCGCTCGCCGAGGATCGCCGCCGATTCGGCGGCGCGGCGCAGCGGCGAGTGCACGACGCGAGCGAAGTCGACGCCGGCGAGCAGCGGCGCGAGCGCGCGGATCTGCGCGCGGCCTTCGTCGGACAACGCGACGTCGTTGCGGCCGTGGTAGCGGATCGACGACTGGCCCTCGGTCTCGCCGTGACGCACGAGCCAAAGGCGCCGGCCGCCGGCGACGCTCACGTGAAGATGATGAGCGCCAGCACGCCGACGACGAGGATCGAGACCATCGCGAGGCCGAACAGCACGGCGCGATTCCACGACGCCGACTCCTGCACGATGCGCTGCAGGCGGTTGCTCTGGTCCTCGTGGCTCGTGCGCAGCGAGGCCATGCCTTCCTCGGTGGCGCGGTGCAGCTCGTTGGCGGCGCGCAGCTGCGTGATCTGGATGCCCTCAGTGAGGTCCTTGAACTCCTGGTCGCGGCGGGCGACGAGACCCTGCGCGGCGAGCACATGCTGCTCGCCCTGGTCGACCATGCGTCCCATCGCCGACTGCACCGTCGCTAGCGTGCCGCAAAACTCGGCGACGACCGAACTGGTGCGCTCGTCGGCGGCGGCGGCGCGCGCCATCGCGCGCTCGACTGACTGCAGCATGCCCGGCAGTTGCGCCATCGCCTGCGACAGCTGCTCGCCGAGCAGGTGCTGCCGCTCCATCTGAGCCGCGAGCGTGCGCAGCGCCTCGAGGTGTTGCTGCGACAGGCCCGGCAGTTGCGCCAGCGTCGCCGTCGAGGCGACGAGCTTGTCGAGGTGGTCGTCGGTGCGCGCCTGCGAGCCACGCAACATCGCGGTCAGTTCCTGGAAGTGGCCGCCGACGGCGATCAGCGCTTCCTCCCGGTCCGACAGCTTGTGCGTCGACCTGGGCTCGATCTGAACGCTGTCGATGTCGTGGCCGGGGACGCACTCGGCCTCGAAGCGCTGCACCGGACTGTTGGTCGGTGGCGCCGCCGGCGCTGCCTCGACGCGCGCGGTGCCGCGAATCCGTTCCTTCAACCGTTGGAAGAACGATGCTGGCTTGACCATGGAACCCTAGCCCTACGGCGCCGCACGCCGCCATTCGCGCACCACTGGCGACAAGATCCCGCAGCCGGGATGCTGCAGTCGATCCCACCGTGACCGTCCGGTCGATGCGACGGGCAAAACGTAGCGTGGCAACCCGGTCACGGCCAGCAGCGGGCGCGCATGACCGACGCCAGCGCGCCGGGACGGTCGAGAACGTGCTTGAACTTGCTGGCGACGTCGCTACCTTCCGCCGTCCCTTCACGCGCCGACGCCCCACGTCGACGCAGGAAGGCGACTGGTGCCGGACGGGATGGGGAGTTAGCTCAGTTGGTAGAGCGCGACAATGGCATTGTCGAGGTCAGGGGTTCGACTCCCCTACTCTCCACCACTTCTCAGTCTGGCACGGCGCCTTCGGGCTGACCTCGCTTGGGCCCCGCTCGCAAGGCAGCTACCACCGCGTCCGATCTGGACGCCGGCCCGCCGTAACGACCGCCGCGCAGCCGCTCATGAGGTCGCCGGCTCTTAGCGCCCCGCCAACGCGGCGATCCGCGCATGCTCCAGCACGAGCCCGTTCCGCCCAACGGTCGCGCCCGCGACGCGCCGGTGCAGCAGAATCGAGGCCAGCGGGTGCACCAGCAGCGCCGCTGGCTGCTCGCGGTGCGCCAGCGCGTGCAGGTCGCGCCACAGCGCCTCGCGGCGCACCGGATCGGCTTCGACCCGCGCCGCGTCGGCCAGGCGATCGGCCTCGGGGTGGCGCCAGCCACCGGCGTTGTCAGCGCCGTCGCCGTGCAGCAAATCCCACGGATCGCCCCACGGCCGGAACGACTGCAAGGCCAGCAGCCCGTCCCAGTCGCCGCGCTGGCGTTCCTGCACGTAGGCAGCGAAGTCGCGGCGGCGCAGTTCCAGGTCGACGCCCGCGCGCCGGCAGGCGTCGGCAAACAGGTCGCCGATGCGCTGCAGCGCCTCGGTCCCCTGCGGCGCCAGCACGACCAACCGCAACGGCACGCCGGCGGCGGCGTCGAAGCCGAGCGCGCGGAGTTCGTCGCGGGCGGCAGCGGGCGCGAAGCCTAGCGGCGCCAGCGCCGGCGGCACGGCGGCGCTGCCGGGCTTGGCATGCGCGACAGCGGCCGCGCCGAGACCCTCGTTGCCGGCGCGCAGCGCTTCGACGTCGAACAACCGGCCGAGCGCGCGGCGCACGCGCGCATCGGCGGTGGCGCCGCGGCGGCAGTTCCAGACCATGCGGTAGACGCCAAGCGCGTCGTAGTCGTAGACGAGCCGGCGGTAGTCGGCGGCGAGCTCCGGCCGCGCGCGCAGCAGTTCGTCGAGCGCGGGACTGCTGAACCAGTCGAGCGCGCCGGCGAACAACTCGTTGGTCGCCGCCTGCTGGTCGCGGAACAGCACGCGCACGCCCTCGAACGTCCACGCTGACGGGTCGGCAGCGCGCCGCCAACTGTGCGCGTTGGGCCGCAGCAGCAGGTCCTGGCGCGGCCGCCAGTCGCCGGCGCCGTCCGGCGGATTGTCGAGCCGGTACGGGCCGGTGCCCGGGCCGCACTCGCCCGTGGCCAGCGCCAGCAGCGCGGCGAACGCGGCGCTGTCGACCGGCGGCACCGGCGCGGGCGCGGCGCGCGCGGCGAGGCGGCGCAGGAAGAAGCCGCGGCTAACCAGCAGCCAGTTCTCGCCGACGACGCGGACCGCGGCGAAGTGCCGGTCGCGGAAGTCGACGCGAAACGAACGTGCATCGAGGCGCGTGACGCCGCGCACGCGCGCCATCGCGTCGCCGACGAAGCCGAATGCGAGGTGTCCCGCTTGCGCGAGCTCCCACGGGAACAGCGCGTCATCGAGCGTCGCCTCGCTGCCGTCGCAGAAGCGCAGGCCGGCGCGCAGCGTGAACGTGCATGAGCCGCCGTCGGGCGCTAGCTCGAAGCCCGCGGCGGCGGCTGGCCGCAGTTCGCCGGTCGCCGGATCGACGGCAAGCAAGGCGTCGTGCGTGTAGGCAAGCACCAGGCGGCGGGCGACCGGACTCTGCGCCGTCAGCGGATTGACGTCGTCGGGCGACTCGGCGCAACCGGTGTAGATCGCCGCGCGCGGCGCCGGCGCGGCGCCGGCCGCCGGCGCAAACAACAACGCCGCCAGCCCGGCGGCGGCGACCGCCACAACCATCCAGAACGCCGGCGACGGGACGCGCATGCTGCCTACCCCGCCTCGCCGCGCAGCAGCGCGCCCAGACGCAGCCCAACCGCCATCGCCAGCAGACCGAGCGCGTTCTGGCCGAGCACGTCGAGCGCGAACCAGCCATAGCGGCCGCGCGCCAGCAGTTCGTGGCAATCGTGCGCGAAGGTCGAGAACGTCGTGAAGGCGCCGAAGAAGCCCGCCAGGACACCGGCGACTACCACGGGTGGCCAGCGGCCGGCGGCCAGCGCGGCGACGACGCCGAAGCCGAAACAGCCGAGCACGTTGACCGCGGCTGTCGCCAACGGCAGGTCGGGCCAGCGCGTATTCAGCTGTTCGGCGAGCAACCAGCGCGCGACGGCGCCGACGCTTCCGGCGGCGGCCACGGCGAGGACGACGGCTCCTTGCATGCCGCGCAGGCTACTACTTCTTCGGGTAGGTCTTCAGCACCCACTCGCGCCACTTCTGGTCGAAGCCGGCGGGATCGAGGCCATAGAGCTCGGCGAGCAGCTTCTGCGCCAGCGCGCAAATCTGCGCGCCCTGGGCCTCGTAGGTGCCGTCTGACGGCACGGACTTGAGCTGCTTCAGCATGGCGCCGAGCTTCTCCTCGTCCGCCTGCATGAGGTAGTCGACACGCGACCAGGACTGCGAGTGGGCATGGTAGCCCATGTCCTCCCACTTGACGATCGCGGCCAACTGCTCGAACGGCAGGAAGGCGCCTTCGTGCTGCGCGCGCGCGCGCACCTTCGGCGGCCAGTTCGCCTGCTTGTCCTCGGCGACGGCCTCGTCATCCTTGATCTGGACGTTGAGGAACACGCTCTTCACCTTGCGGGCATGACAGTGCGCGAGGCCTTCGGTCAGCCACATCGGCATCGGGTAGGAGAAGCCGCGGTAGCCGTTCACGAGGTTGTGCCAGAGCGCGTAGACCATGTGGCCGTGCAAACCGCTCTCGTCGAAGCCTTCGAGCCCCTCCGACGCCATCACGTGGATGAACTGGAAGGTCTTCTGGTGATAGAACCGCATCGACGTGTCCTCCTTCGTGCCGCAGAAGCGATCCATGTAGCGGGCCATGTCGGACTTCTTCTGGCACTGCAGCAGGAGGAACTTGCCGGGCAGGCCGAGGAACGCGCCGTGCGGCGGCTGGCTGCCGTTCGTGGCAAAGTCGGCGTCGGTCACGCCGATCAGGTGCTGGAACTCGCCGTAGGCCTTCTCGCAGCGGTGCGCGGCGAGGTGCAGCCGCAGCCAAGGGTCGAGCTTCTTCGGCCGCTCAGGCGCCTTGGGCAGCTTCTTGCGCAGCGCCTTGAGCTCGTCCTGCAGCTGCTTCTTGGCCTCGTTGTCCTCGGGCCAGGCGATCGACTTGAGGCTGGAGCCGAGACGGAAGTGCGCTGTCTCCAGCCAGAGGAAGCGCTTCTCGCCGAGCACGCGGTCGACGTCGGCCGTGCTCTGGTGATCGGCCCACGCGAACGGCCCGTAGGCGACGACGCCGGCCAGCGCCATGGCGGCCGCGTCGCCGCCGGTGTAGGGATCGACGGGGCCAAGCTTGCTGACCTCGTCCTCGTCCTTCGGCGCCGGCTTGTCCTGCGCCGGCAGCGCGAACGACGCGAGCGTCAGCGCGACGAGCGCGCGGACGAACAGCGGGAACCACGCGCGCGGGAGCATCGCGGTCGTCGTGCTGCGGAGCGCGGCGGCAGCCAGCAGGCAGCCGCGCGCGTCACTTGGCAGGGTTGTCGCCGGCCGCCGGCTTGGCGGCCGCCTTCTTCTCGCCGGGCTGCGCCGGGAACGTCCGCAGCGCCAGGTCGCGCAGCTCTTTCTCGCGAGCGACCAACTTGGCGCGCTCCTTGGCCGTGTCGTCGAGGTCACAGCGCAGCTTGTTGCCCTTCGGCGAGTTCGGCCCGTTCTTCTCGATCTCCTTGTCGAGCTTGCCCTTGATGAGCTGCTCCTCGGCGTCGAGCTTGTCGAACTGGCTGAGCAGCTGGCGCAACTCCTTGATTGCCTCCTTCGCGCTCTCGTCGTAGCAGCGGTCGAGGTAACCAACCATCACCTTCCACAACTCGGTCTGCGGCTGGTCGCCCGGCAGCTCCGACCTGTTGGCGCCGTCGGGATCGACGAAGAACAGGTGCGGGACCTTTTCGCCCGCCTTCGCGCGCGCAAACAGGTTGTAGAACGGATGTTTCTCGGTCAGCACGTTGGTCGGCAGCTTGACGCACCGGAACCAGTGCGCGAGCAGCACCGTCTGCTCGTTGTCGAGCGTGCGGCTCAAGAACGCGTGGTCGGTGCCCTTGCAGCGCTCGCACTCGCGCAGGATCAGCACCGGCCGCTTGTCGCCGTCGGTCACGAGCTCGTAGGCCTCGGCCAACGGCAACGCGCGCTCCACTTCTCTCACGACCGTGCGCTGGTCGCCTGCGGTCGCCGGTTTCTCGACCGGCTTCCACACGGGATAGACCCAGTCGATCGCGAGCAGCTTCTTGGCGGACTTGCCACGACGGAAGTCGAGCGCGATGCCGCCACCGCGCGGGCCCGCGCCCGGCGTCGCGCCAGGAGCTGCCGGACCGGGCATGCCACCGCCGGGAGCCGCGCCGCTGCCGACCACGCCACCGCCACCGCCCGCGTCAGCCGGCCCCCAACTGGGGACCGAAGGACCGCCTCATCATTGCGGCGCGGCATGCCGCGCCAGGACCATAGCTGCGAGAACAGCGACGCCAGCAACCACGAGTCGATTAGGCATAGGAGTAGTCGGAGTGACGCTGCGTGCCGCTGCGGCGCGCATGCAACGACAATAGTCTATCCGCGTCCGGGTAGACCGCAACTGCGGCCGGGTGCGTGCGCGCCAGCGAATCGCGTCTGCTTTCCGGGGTTGACCTGGATCGAGCATCTCGCCACGCTCCCCGCCCCAAGCCTCGGCGCCGCGCCGACCTACCCCTGAACCTCGCATGACCGAAGCCGACACCAACCCGCCCGCCGCCGACACCTGGGAGGGCATCCTCAATGCCCTGCGCCGCCGCTATCCGGGCCAGAAGGACAGCGTGTTGTTCTGCATCTACAAGTTGCAGCAGAACCCGGACCTGACGCTGCGCGACTTCCGCGCCGAAGCCGAGTTGTACGGCATCCCGATGGCCGGGCGCGCGCTGCACTCGGCGCGCGGGCTGCTTGGCCTCCTGCCAGCAGCGCCGCAGTGGCGCGCCACGACCGCTGCCGCCGATGACGCGCCGGAGCGCGAGGAACCAGCCGCCGACGCGCTGCCGCGACTCGCGCGCGCCGAACGCCGCAAGGCCCGCGGGGAACGCGCCGATGCCCAGGACGGTTCGATCGAGACGCAAGTGCTCGCCGCGATCCGCCATATCCAGAGCAAGGCCGGCGACGACGCCGCGCAAATGCGCGCCGCGATGCGCCAGGCGATCGCCATCCTGCAGCGCGCGCTCGGCGACTGACCAAGCGTCGGCGGCGGCGCGCTCAGGCGTCGACGCCGCGATGGCGCGCCTGCCGCGCTGCCGCCGTGCTCGCCTTGCGGCTGCGATCGGGTCGCGCCGATCCGGCGACATATGGCCGCAGAAACTCCGGCCAGTCGTGCCGCGCGCAGCGCGCGTAGTCGGCGGCCATCGCCGCGCCGACGAACGCCGGATCGGCGCCGCGGTGGTCGACGAGCCAGCGCCACAGCAGCTCGGCGAGCCGGTGCAGCGCGATGCCGCTGGTCGAGCGCGTCGTGCCGTGCAGCCAGTCGCGGAACGCCGCGAAGGCCGCGTACGCCGATGGGCCGGCGAGCAGCAGCGGCAGCGTCGCGTTCCAGTTGCCGCTGTTGGCGACGACGTCCCAATAACGGGCGAAGCGCTTCATCGCCTGCATGGTCGCGAAGGGCACGGCCGCAGTGCGCAGCGCCTCGTACGGCGCCTCCTGCGCGTAGACCATGCCATGCTCGACGTCGTGGCGGGCGATCGGCGCGCCGCGCAGGCGCTTGAGGATGCCGACCTGGATCTCGTGCGGGCCAGCCGCCCACAGCAGGTCGAAGCCGCGCGCAAACGTCGCCTCGTCCTCGCCGGGCAGGCCGACGATCAGGTCGGCGTGCACGTGCGCCTGCGTCGCTTCGCGCAGCCAGCGCAGATTGGCGAGGATGCGCGGCACATCCTGTCGGCGACTGATGCGCTCGCCGGTCGGCCCGTCGAGCGTCTGCACGCCGACCTCGAACTGCAACGCGCCCGGCGGGAAGGCAGCGATCTCGGCGCGCAGCTCGTCGGGCAGGCGATCTGGGATCAGTTCGAAGTGCACGAACAGTCCCGGCGTCCAGCGCTCGCGGAAGAAGCGCAGGATCGCGATCGCGTGCGCGATACCGAGGTTGAACGTGCGGTCGACGAACTTGAAGTGCCGCAGGCCGCGCGCCAGCAGCCGTTCCATCTGGGCCAGGAACGCGGCGGTGTCCGCCTTGCGCACCGGCACGTCGAGCGCCGACAGACAAAACTCGCAGGTGAACGGGCAGCCGCGCGAGCTCTCGACGTAGACGACGCGGTGAGCGACATCGCGGTCGTCGTACTCGTCGTACGGCCACGCCAGCTCGGGGAAGTGCGGCAGCGGCGCGTCGATCGTGTGCGCTCGCGGCTCCCCAGCCAGCACGGCACGGCAAAGCTCGGCGAAGGCGAGGTCGGCCTCGCCACGCATGACGTGGTCGGCGAGCAGGCAGATCTCCTGCGCCTCGGTCTCGTGGCTGACCTCGGGCCCGCCAATGACCAGCACGATCTCCGGCGCGAGCTGCTTGAGCAGGCGCGCGAGCTGCAGCGCCGGGGCCGCGTTCCACACGTAAACGCCGAGCCCGACCAGCCGCGGCCGCTCGGCGAGGATCGCCTCGGCGACGTCGACCGGCCGCTGGCTGATCTCAAACTCGCGGATCACCGACCGCGCGCGCAGGTCGCCGAGATTGGCGCGCAGACAGCGCAGGCCGAACGAGGCGTGGATCCACTTGGCGTTCTGCGTCGCCAGCACGATGTCGGCCACCTTCACCCCCTACCTGCCGCGCACGTCGGCTGACAGGTCGGCGCTGGCGACGAGCGGGCCTCCGGCGAGCACGGCGACGCGCAGCATCTCATTCTGCAGCTGGCGCACGTTGCCCGGCCACTTCGCCGCGCGCAGCGCCTGCTCGGTCTCGGGGGCGAGCGCCAAAACGCGCCCCGCCCGCGCCGCCGCCTCGACGAGGAATCTCCGCGCCAGCAGCACGACGTCGTCGCCGCGCGCACGCAACGGCGGCAGCTCGAGCCGCAGCACGTTGAGGCGGTAGTACAGGTCCTCGCGGAAGCGGCCGGCCTTGACCGCGCCTTCGAGGTCTTGGTTGGTGGCCGCGATCACGCGCACGTCGACCTTGCGCGCCTTGGTGTCGCCGACCGCGCGCACTTCGCCGTCCTGCAGGGCGCGCAGGAGCTTGGCCTGCATCGCCGGCTTCATCTCGCCGATCTCGTCGAGGAAGATCGTGCCGCCACTGGCGGCGACGAAGTGGCCCGGGTGGTCCTTCACCGCGCCGGTGAAGGCGCCCTTCTTGTGCCCGAACAGCACCGATTCGAGCAGCGTCTCGGGGATCGCGGCGCAGTTCTCGGCGACGAACGGCCCCTTGCTGCGGCGGCTCAGCGCGTGCAGCGCGCCGGCGACGCGCTCCTTGCCGGTGCCGCTCTCGCCGGTGACCAGCGCCGGCGCGTCGGTGGGCGCGTACTTGGCGATGCGCTCGCGCAGCGCCAGCATCGCCGGGCAACGGCCGACGATGCCGTGCCACGGCTGGTCGTCGGCGTCCCCGAGATCGGCCTTCGGCGTCGCGGCCGCGGCGGCGAGGCGCGCCAACTCTGGCAGCAGGTCCGGCGCCTCGGCCGCGGCCCGCGCCAGCAGCGCATCGAAGGCCGCGGCGATGTCGTTGCGCGCGCTCAAAACTGCACGTCCTCCAGCAGCTTCAGTCCGGCGTACTCGAGCACGAACTCGCGTTCGACGCCGTCGTCGAAGCGGACCACGGCACGCGCATTGAGGCTGCGGCCCGCGATACGGCGGATCAGACCGTTGCCATACAGGTCATGGCGCACGCGCACGCCGGGCCGCAGCGCCTCGAGCGCCTCGGGATCGGGACTGACGCTCCAGCCGGACGTCTGGCTGCCGGCGTCGTCGACCTCGTACCGCCGCCACGACGGCGCGTAGTTCTCGACCACTTCGGTGGGGATCTCGCGCAGGAACCGCGACGGCTTTAGCGATTGCATCTCGCCGTTGACCATGCGCTCGCGCGCCGTGCTGAGAAACAGCGTCTTGCGGCCGCGCGTCAGCGCGACGTACATCAACCGGCGCTCCTCCTCGAGGCCGTCGGGGTCGTCGGCGACGCGCATGCTCGGGAAGGTGCCCTCCTCCAGGCCGGCGACGAACACATGGTCGAACTCGAGGCCTTTGGCGGCGTGCACGGTCATCATGCGCACCGATGGCCCCTGCTCGGCGCGGTCGGCCGAGGTCAGCAGGGCGACGTGCTGCAGGTATCCCGGCAAGCCGGCGGCGCGCTCGGTCTGGTCAGCGTCCGGCGGCAACTGCGGTGGTGAATGGTCGTGCTGCACGGTGTCGCTGACGAGTTCGGCGATGTTCTCCTCGCGCGTGCTGTCCTCGGCGTCGCCAAAGCTGGTGGCGTGCTGCAAGTAGGCAGTGCCGGCGAGGATCGCTTTGAGCGCCGCGTGCGCCCCCTGCTCGGCGGCCCGCTGCGCGGCCGCAAGCGTCTGCGCCAGCTCGGCCAGGCCCTTCTTCGCCTTCGGGCCGAAGTCGCCGTGCAGCGCCGTCTCGCCGATCGCCTCGCGCAACGACATGCCTTGCTCGAAGGCGAGCTGGCGCAGCTTCTCGAACCCGGCCTTGCCCAGGCCGCGCGGCGGCACGTTGGCGACGCGCGCCATGCTGACGTCGTCGAGCGGGTTGACCAGCACGCGCAGGTAGGCGAGCAGGTCCTTGATCTCGCGGCGCTCGAAGAACGACTGGCCGCCAACGATCTCGTACGGCACGCCGGCGTCCTTCAAGGCCTGTTCGAGGCCGCGCGACAGCCAGTGCGCGCGGTAGAAGATCGCGATCTGCTCCGCCGGCGCGCCCTCGGCGATCAGCTGCCGGACGCGGTCGACGATCGTCGACGCCTCCTCATCGGCGCCAGCGGCCTTCAGCCGCAGCAGCGGCGCGCCCGGCGGCGCATCGGTGCGCAGGCGCTTGTCCTTGCGTTGCGTGTTGTTGGCGATGACCGACTCGGCGGCGCGCAGGATGTTGGCCGTGCTGCGGTAGTTCTGCTCCAGGCGCTCGATCGTCGTCGTCGGGTACTCGCGGTCGAAGTCGAGGATGTTGCGCACCTCGGCGCCGCGGAAGCCGTAGATCGACTGGTCGGGGTCGCCGACGACGCACAGGTTGCCCGGCGGCGGGCACAGCAGCTTCAGCAGGTCGTACTGGACGCGGTTGGTGTCTTGGAACTCGTCGACCAGCACCCACGGATAGCGCTCGCGGTAGCGCTCGGCAGCCTCAGGGCGCTCCTTCAGTAGCTGCAGGAACAGAATCAGGAGGTCGTCGAAGTCCATCGCGCCGACCTTGCGCATGCGCTCGTGGTACGGCGTCCAGATGCGCTCGACGATCCGGCTGATGTCGTCGCGGCCGCCCATGTCGGAAGGCTTGAGCGCCGCGTTCTTCAGCTTGCTGATCCACTGGCCGATCGCGCTCGGCTTGACCTCGCTGCGGCCGATGCCAAGGTCCTCGAGCAGTTCCTTGATCAGCGCGTCGCGGTCCTGCGTGTCGTAGATCGAGAAGTCGGCTGGGTAGCCGAGCAGGTGGCCGTCCTGGCGCAGGAAGCGCGCGCAGGCGGAGTGGAACGTCGCCACGCGCACGAAGCCGCCGCCCAGTTCCTCGACGCGCCGCGCCATCTCGGCCGCCGCCTTGTTGGTGAACGTCATGGCCAGGATCTGGCCCGGCCGCACGCCGTCGCGCAGCAGTCGGGCGATGCGCCGCGTCACCACGCGCGTCTTGCCCGAGCCAGCGCCGGCGAGCACCATCAGCGGGCCCGTGCCGTGGGCGACGGCGGCGGCCTGTTCGGCGTTGAGGTCGGCGTAGATCGGGTCGTCCATCGCGAGCGGCGCAGCATAGGACCTGCGCCAAGGCGCGCCACCGGCGATGCGCGGGCGTCGCTGCTGGCTTCGCGACCCCCGTCGCGGTCTTCTTGCCGCGATGCAGCCCACGCCGCCGCCCGGCCCCGCCAATTCGCCGGAACCGCCGCCGCCGTTCGGCAGCTGGCCTCGCACCTACGCGCTGACGTTGGTGCTGGCCGTCGCCGTGATCCTGCTGCTGTGGCTGCTCACCGCCGTCGGCAACGTGCCGCTCGGGAGCATCCGATGAACTGGGTCGCGTGGGTCGTGTTCCTGTTGGTCACCGCCTACACCATCTGGGACGGCGTCCGCCGCACCCTTGGCGCGCGCACCATGGAGGGCTTCTTCGCCGCCGGCCGCAGCATCCCGTGGTGGGCCGCCGGCCTGTCGGTGATGGCAACGCAGCTGTCGGCGATCACGCTGATCGGCGGCGTCGGCATGGGCTACCAGCGCGGGCTCGAGTGGGTGCAGTTCTACTTCGCGCTGCCGTTCGCGATGGTGATCCTGTGCGTGTGGTTCGTGCCGATGTACCGGCGGCACCCGATTCTCACCGCCTACGAATTGCTGGAACGGCGCTTCGGGCCGGCGACGCGCACGTTGACCAGCTTCGCGTTCCTGGTCTCGCGGTGCCTGGCGTTCGCCGTCGTGCTGTACGCGCCGGCGGTGGTGTTCTCGGCGATGACCGGCATCGCGATCACGCCGATGGTCTTCGCCGTCGGCACGCTGACGACCGCCTACACGGTGCTCGGCGGCGTCGGCGGCGTGGTGTGGACCGACGTCAAGCAGATGCTGCTGATCGTCATCGGCATCGCCGCGTGCTTCGCGTTCCTACTGATGGACACGGTCGGCGAACTCGGCTTTGGCGGCGTGTTCGCCGCGCTCGGCGCCGCCGGCAAGCTCAACGCCGTCGAGGTGACCAACCCGCAGTGGTCGCTCGCCCCTGCCGTCGACGCGGCGGCCAAGGCCGGCTCGTTCTGGTCGGACGAGTACAACCTGTGGACCGGCCTGTTCGGCACGCTCTTCCTGTTCCTCAGCTACTTCGGCTGCGACCAGGTGCAGGTGCAGAGCCTGCTGTCGAGCCGCTCGGCCGACGCCTCGCGCCGCGCGCTGCTGCTGTCGGCGTTCACCAAGATCCCGCTGCAGTTGCTGGTGCTGCTGCTCGGCGGACTGCTGTACGTCCACCATGCGCTCGCCCAAGAGCCGCTGCTGTTCCACCCCGCCGACCCGGCGAGGGCCGAGGCGCTGGCGCCCGAGCCGCGCGCGCGCTTCGACGCGGCGGCGGCGGCGCACGCGACGGCGACGGCACAGCGCGCGACGGCGATGCGCAAGATCGCCGCCGGCAGCGACGACACCGCGACGCTGGTTGCGTACCAGCAGGCCGTCGACGGCGCGCAGCGGGCGCAGGCCGACGCGCGCGCAGCGCTCGGCAGCAAGAAGGACGTCAACTACGTCTTCCCCGACTACCTGTTCCGCGAAGTGCCAAAACCCCTGCTCGGCCTGATGATCGCGGCGATCTTCGCCGCCGCCGTCAGTAGCGCCGCCGGCGCGCTCAGCTCGCTGACCTCGGCGACGATGGTCGACGTCTGGCGGCGCTGGCTGCAGCCGCGCCTCGATGAGGCGCGGGCGCTGCGCACCAGCCGCGCGGTGATGGCGTTCTGGGGCCTCGCGGCGACGTCGGTCGCGAGCTTCCTCGGCGACCGGCCGCTGCTCGAGCAGGTCAACCAGTTCGGCTCGCTGTTCTACGGCAGCATCCTCGGCGTGTTCTTGCTGGCGCTGCTCGCGCCGCGCGCCGGCGGCGCCGCCGCCACCACTGGCCTGCTCGCCGGACTCGGCGTGACCTTCGCCGTCGACGCGACGATGCACGTCGCCTTCCTCTGGTACAACCTCATCGGCGCCGTGGCGTGCGTCGGCTGCGGCCTGCTGGTCGCGCTCGTCGCGCCGCGCCGACAAACTCCCGAGCCCTGATCGGCAACCGCGATGGCGAGTTCCGCAGCGTGCTCGGCGTGCAGGCGACGCAACTAGCGAGCCTGCTGCCGAGTTGCCCGCCGCTGGCGACTGGCGCATCGGCACGGTGTGACCGCAAGCGCCTCGCCGGCGGTCAGCCTTCGACCGGGACGGCTTCGCCGTTGGCCTTGCTGCGCGGGCGGCAGAAGCCGCGCTTGCCACCGGCGAAGAACTGTAGGAAGCGCGTGCCCGGCTCGGCGCCGTCGGCGCGGGGTTGCGCCAGCAGTTCAGCGACGCGCGCGCGCAGATCGCCGGGGCCCGAATAGACGGCGTGGTAGCAGCGCTTGAGGTCGGCTATCGCGGCGTGCGGCATCTTGCTGCGGCGCAGGCCGACGACGTTGAGGCCGTGGATCTGGTTGCGCTCGGCGGCAATCGCGTGCGGCGGCACGTCGTAAGAGATCGCAGCGTTGCCGCCGACCATCGCGCCGTTGCCGATGCGCACGAACTGGTGCACGCCCACGCCCCCGCCGAGGAACGTGCCGTCGCCGACGTGCACATGGCCGGCGAGCATGACGTTGTTGGCGAGCGTGACGCCGTCGCCGACGGCGCAGTCGTGGCCGACGTGGCTGTTGGCCATCAGCATGCAGTCGGCGCCGACGCTGGTGACGCCATCTTGCTTGGTCGGCCGGTTGACCGTCACGCCTTCGCGCAGCACGGTGCGCGCGCCGATGCGCACGCAACCGGCGGCCGGCACGTCGCCGCGCATCTGCGGTGCGCCGCCGACGACCGCGAAGCTGTCGACGACGACGCCGGCGCCAAGCTCGCTGCCGGCGCGGACCACGGCGTGAGCGCCGATGCGGCAGCCAGGGCCGACGACGACGTCGGCTTCGACCACGGCGAACGCCCCCACCTCGACGTCAGACGGCAGGGCGATGGACGGAGCAACGCAAGCCGAGGGATGGATCATCAGGTGGAAACCGGCAAGCGGCGAGGCCGCGCACGCTACGCCCGCGGCGGCAGGCGTGCGTCGGAGAACCGCGAAATCCGCCGGGTCAGCCGGGGACCTCGGCGAGCAGGCGCGCGACGTCGCGGACCATCGCGGCGGCGGTCCGATCGTGGCCGACGCCGAAGCCGACGTGGACACGCAGTCCGTCCGGCATTTCGAAGCCGTAGGCGACGCGGTCGGGCGGCACGGCGAGCGGCGAACCGGCCGGCAGCTCTTCGAAACGCACACGCAGGTTGCCGCTGCGGTTGCCGCGGCCGACCAGCCGCGTGGTCGCGCCGCGGGCGGCGCGAGCGCGCACCACACCGACGTCGAGCGCGCGCACGTCCTCGCGCGCGACCTCGGCAGCGGCCGGCAGCGTCGCGCCGGGCTCGCCGAAGACCGCGCCCCACACGGCGCGCAGCTTCGTGGCGGCGTCGCTGCCGTCGAGGTCGAGCGTCGGTTCGGGCTCGAACAGGCCGCGCGCCTCTGCGTCGGCGAGACCATCGGCGACCGACTGGCCGCGCTCGAACGCCTGCACCAGCACGGTGGTCGTGACGTTGCCGACGAGCGCGAGGCCCGTGCAGCGCGCGCGCAGGTCGGCGAGGTCAGAGGCGAGCGCCGCGCCAGCGCCGCCGAGCACGGCGTCGACGCCGACGCGGTCATGCGCGGGGCCGAGCAGCAGCGTCGTCGACGCCGCCGCAAGCGCGTTCTTGGCCGACAACACGACGCGCCCGCCAAGTCGCAAGGCGAGCAGCGCGCGCGCGACCGCCGCCTCGGCCTCGGCCTCGCGCGTCGGCGTGCCGTCGGCGACGACGTCGGCGGCGATGACACGGAGCGCGACCTCGACCGGGACGCGCTCGGCTCCCGGCCAGTCGGCGAGCGGGCGGCCGGCATCCTTGTGCGCGCACAGCGCCGCGACCGGCAACCCGTCGCGGGCGAAGACCGTCGCCGTCGAGTCGGTGACGGCGACCACGCGCACCGGCAGCGGCGCGAGTTGGCGCAGGAAGCTGCGGCCGACGTGACCGGGGCCAATGAGATGCAGCGTCGCGGCTGCGGCCCTCGCCGTCACTTCGGCGCCTGCGGCAGCGCGTCGAGACGCTGCTGCAGCAGCTTGGCGACGCCGTTGTCCGGCTGCGTGCGCAACACGTGCGCGACGAGCCCGCGCGCGTCGGCGAAGCGCTGCCGCCGCGGGTCCATGCCGTACGCGGCCAGCGCGAGGTTGGACTCCGGCAGGCCGAGCGTCGGCGCGTCGCCGCGGACGTCGAGCAGTTCCTTCTCGGCGTCGGCGTGCCGGCCGAGGCCGCGGATCAGCAGCGCGCGCACCTCGCGCACCAACGGCTCGTCGCCGACCGCCCACGCGCGGGCTATGTCGACGCCGTCGAGCGCCCGCTGCAGATCGGCCGGCGCGACCGGAGCGGTCTCGTAGAACGCGGCGCGCAGCGGCTCGCGCGCGGCGTCGAGCGCCTCGCCGCGCAGATGCCTGCCCCAGCCGGTGTGCGCGGTGAACAGCAGCCACGCGACGAGACCAAGCAGCGTCCAGCGGCCGGCCGGCGACAGCGCGCCGTGGCGCTTGAGTTCGCGGTGCTGGAAGGTCACATCGCGCACGCGCAGCAGCCGCCACGCCAGCAGCGCGAACACCGCGGTGATGGCGCCAAGACCGACCGCCATCAGGAATGGCACGCCTTCGCCGAACCAGGCGCTGCGGAAGCACCATTGCGCGCTGCCGAGCGCAACCGCGGCGAGCGCGATCTCCTCCGGCCAGGTGAAGTCGGCGCGCGCCGTGATGCGCTGCTGGCTGATGGCGAAGGGTTTGGGCAGCGCGAAGCCGACCGACAACGCGTCCTTCGGGCACACCGACACGCAGTCGAGGCACTTCATGCACCCCGGGTCGACGATCTGGCCGTGCTTGGCGACCTCTTCGTGCACGCGCACGTTGCTGGTGCAGACGGCGGTGCAGTGGCCGCAGGCGTCGCACGACGGGCTCACCTTGATGCGCACCGGCGCGAGGCGGTCGGCGAGCGCGAACACGGCGCCGTACGGGCAGCCGTGCGTGCAGAAACCCTTGGCGCCGAGCCACCAGACGATCAGGAAGCCGACGACGACGAACGTGCCGACGGCCATGATCGGGCCGGGGAACGTGCGCCACAGCTCCTCGGTCTGCAGCTGCCACTGCCACGTCGAGGGATCGGGCAGCTTGCGGTGGCCGAGCCAGTGCTCGACGTGCGGCCACAGGAACATGTGACCGGCGACCACCCACGGCGCCAGCACCAGTAGGCGCGAGCGCAGCGGCCGCGGCCGGACGCCGAGCTTGCCGAGCCAGTGCGCGCACAGGTCCTGCAGCGCGACGACATGGCAGGCCCAGCCGCAGAAGAAGCGGCCGAAGACCAGCGTCAGCGCGATCAGCGACAGGAACAGCACGAAGCCGGCGTTGATCGCGCCTTCCTCGACCGTCTGCATCGCCTCCGACGGCTCGACCGGCGTCAGCGAGCGGCCGGTGACGAGCCAGTGGACGACGTGGGCGCCGATCAGCAGATGCACGGCGACCAGGACGAACAGGCGCCAGCGCGACGCGCGCGACGGCGCGATCGGCCCGCAGCGCGGCTTGTGGCGGTCGAGGCGCGGCAGGAACGCCAGCGGGTCGCGGGAGTCGGTCGGCTTGTGCGCGCTGCCGGCGGTCATCGAGGCAGGCGAGCATAGCAGCGGCCGCCGCGCCGCCGCCGCCCGTGTCGCATTGCATTCGGCCCGTGCCGGCGCGATGGTGACCGGCCGCACCGAGACCGCCGCCGATGACCCAAGCCAACGACCCCGCCACCCCCGCCTCCGACTTCATCCGCGACCGCATCCGCGCGGACCTGCAGAGCGGCAAGGTCAAGCAGGTGGTCACCCGCTTCCCGCCTGAGCCCAACGGCTACCTGCACATCGGCCACGCCAAGGCGATCACGGTCGGCTTCTCGATCGCCCAGGAGTTCGGCGGCCGCTGCAACCTGCGGATGGACGACACCAACCCGGCCGCCGAGGACCAGGAGTACGTCGACGCCATCAAGGAGGACGTGCGCTGGCTCGGCTTCCAGTGGGACGCGATGTACTACGCCGCCGACTACTTCGGCCAGCTGTACGCGTGGGCCGAGCAGCTGGTCGAGAAGGGCCTCGCCTACGTCGACGACCAGGACGCCGACGCGATCGCCGCGAGCCGCGGCACGCTGACCGCGCCGGGCGCCAACAGCCCGTGTCGCGACCGCTCGCCGGCCGACAACCTGCGGCTGCTGCGCGAGATGAAGGCCGGCCGCTTCCGGGACGGCGAGAAGGTGCTGCGCGCCAAGATCGACATGGCGCACGCGAACCTCAACATGCGCGACCCGGTCATGTACCGCATCCGGCACATGCACCACCAGCGCGCCGGCGCCGCGTGGTGCATCTACCCGATGTACGACTGGGCGCACGGCCAGAGCGACTCGATCGAGGGCATCACGCACTCGCTGTGCACGCTGGAGTTCGAGCACCACCGGCCGCTGTACGACTGGTTCTGCGACGCGCTCGGCATCTACAAGCCGCAACAGATCGAGTTCGCCCGCCTCAACATCGAGCACATGCTGACCAGCAAGCGCAAGCTGCTGCAGCTGGTCGAGGGCGGCGTCGTGCAGGGCTGGGACGATCCGCGCATGCCGACGCTGCGCGGCCTGCGCCGCCGCGGCGTGCCGCCGGAGGCGCTGGTCGCCTTCTGCAAGCACGTCGGCGTGGCCAAGTTCAACAGCACGCACGAGATCGGCCTGTTCGACTTCCACGTGCGCGACTGGCTCAACAAGCACGCGCAGCGCCGCATGGCGGTGCTCGACCCGGTCAAGCTCGTCATCGACAACTGGCCGGCCGGTCACGTCGAATGGGTCGAGGCGGCGAACAACCCCGAGGACCCGGCCGCCGGCGTCCGCAAGCTGCCGTTCCGCGGCGAACTGTGGATCGAACGCGACGACTTCATGGAGAACCCGCCGAAGGACTTCTTCCGCCTCGGCCCGGGCCGCGAGGTGCGCCTGCGCTGCGGCTGGTTCGTCACCTGCACGTCGGTCGACAAGGACGCCGCCGGCAACGTGACCGCGATCCACTGCACCTACGACCCGGCGACCAAGGGCGGTAACGCGCCCGACGGCCGCAAGGTCAAGGGCACGATCCACTGGGTCGCGGCCGCCGACGCCGTCGAGGCCGACGTGCGCGTCTACGAGCACTTGTTCACGTCGCCCGATCCGGCGAGCGCCGACGGCGGCGACTTTCTCAAGCTCGTCAACCCGAATAGCGTGCGCACCGTGCGCGCCAAGCTCGAGCCGAGCCTGCGCGACGCGCAGGGCGGCGAGCGCTTCCAGTTCGAGCGCATCGGCTACTTCTACTGCGACCACAAGGACAGCAGGCCGGGCGCGCCGGTGTTCCACCGCACCGTCGGGCTGAAGGATAGTTGGCAGAAAGCGCAGGCGAAGGCCACGCCCAAGGGCGGCGCGCCGGCCGGCAAGAAGGGCTGACCAGCGGCGCGCGCCGCGATCAGAACGGGATGTCGCCGTAGTCGACGTCGCCGCCGCCGCCACCACCACCACCGCCGCCACCCTCCTGCTGCGCCGGCGCCCGGCGACCACCGCCGCCGCCGCGGCGCTCGAAGCCACCACCGCCGCCTTCCTCGCCGCCGCCGCCACCGGCGCCGGCGCGACCACCGACGAACTGGAAGTTCTCGACGACGACTTCGAGCTTGTTGCGCTTGCCGCCTTCCGGCGTCTCCCACGTCGAGTACTCGAGGCGCCCCTCGATGAACAACTGGCTGCCCTTCTTGACGTACTGGTGCAGCACCTCGGCCTGCCGGCCCCAGGCGGTCAGGTCGACGAAGCACGTCGACTCCTTCTGCTCGCCGTTCTGCGACCACTTGCGGTTGATCGCCATGCCGAACTTGGCGAGGGCCTGGCCGCTCTGCGTGGTGCGCAACTCGACGTCGCGCGTGAGGTTGCCGAGGAGGATGACTTTGTTGAAGTTCGCCACTGGGTGCTCTTGATCGCTGAAGGATTTCGGTCTGCGACTGAGCCAGTCCTGACCTTGGACGGCCCCCTCCCCCCATCCTAGACCTCCCCAAAAAATACGCTAACCTCGTCTTCTGTGACTTCGCCCACCCCCCAAGCGGATCGTCGGCAAGCGCCCCGCGCGGCCGGTTCCTTCCCGGTCAAGATCTCGCACAAGCCCGAAGCCGAGCCGGCGCTGCTCCGCGACATCTCGGAGAAGGGGCTCGCCTGCGCCTCGCCGACCCAGGTAGCCGAGATGACGCTGGTCAGCCTCGACTTCGCCTTGCCGGGCGCGACCGAGCGACACACCGTCAAGGGCGCCGTGGTGCGCTGCGAGCCGATGATCAGCCAGAAGGGCAAGCGCGAGTGGGACGTCGCCGTCTACTTCACTGAGATCACGCCGGTGACGAAGGCGGCCATCCGTAACTACGTCGCGAAGGGCAAGAAGGTCTGACCGACGGCGCGGGCCGGTGCGCCGGCCGTCCGCGCGTCCTGCGCTCGCCCATCAGCGGCGCTGCGCCAACAGCACGCGCCCGATGCCGGCGAGATCGGGTAGCAATTGCGCGGCCGCCAAGAACGGCTGCATTGCGAGCAGCGCCAATCCCGCCTCGCAGGCGCCGACGCCGGTCTCGGCAACGAACCAGCCGCCGGGGCGCAGGTGGCGCTCCAGACCAGCGACGATCGCCCGATAGCACGACAGCACGTCGCCAGCGGCGCTGAACAACGCGAGTGGCGGCTCGAACGCCGCGACGTCGCCGGCGAGACCCTCGCGCCGCACCGGATCGATGTACGGCGGGTTGCTGACGACGAGGTCGAAGCGCTCGTCGGCGGCGATCGGATCCCACCATGAGCCATGCCGCAGATCGACGCGATCGCCAAGTCCGTGGCGAGCGACGTTGGTGGCGGCGACGGCGAGCGCGTTCTGGCTCTGATCGACGGCGACGACCCGCGCGTCCGGCTTGGCGACCGCGAGCGCAATCGCGATGGCGCCGCTGCCGGCGCCCAGGTCGAGCGCATGCCCGCCCGCGGGCAGCCGCTCGAGCGCGTGCCCGACGACTTCCTCCGTCTCGGGCCGCGGGATCAACGTCGCCGGCGACACCGCCAGCTCGATACCGCGGAAGCTCCAGCTGCCGATCAGGTAGGCGACCGGCTCGCCGTCGCCGCGGCGCGTCAGCAGCGCGCGCATCGCCGCGCGCTCGCGCTCGTCCATCGGCCGATCATGGGCGAGATAGAGCTGCAGGCGCGTCAGTTTCAGCACGTGGCCGAGCAGCAACTCGGCGGAGCGCTTGGGCGCGTCGACGCCGCGCTTGTGCAGCCACGACTCGGCGCCGCGCAGCACGGACAGCACCGTGTGCGCGGGCGCGTCGCCGCTCGGCATCGGGCCGGTCACCGCGCCGCGCTCACTTGCGCTTGCGCTCGGCGGACGCCTGCAGGCGGGCGGCCTTGTCGGCCTTGTTCTTCTTGAAGCCGCCGAAGATCCCGCCGATGAAGCCCAACTCGGCCATCAGCGCGCCGAGGAACACGAAGACGTTGCCGACGCCAAGCAGGCGCCAGAAGCCCTCGACCTTCGCGCCCGCCGCAGCGTCCTTCATGATCGCGGCGCCCATGTCCTTGAACATGTCGGCCCAGCTCGCCGAGAAGGTGAACCAGTCGCCATGCTGCATCCAGCCGGCCTTCTGCGCCTGCGCGTGCGCCGCGACCGGATCGAAGGCGGTCATGTTGAGGATGCTGCCGACCAGCGGCACGGCGGCGAACAGCAGCCACTTGAGGCCGACCGGGCGGTTGTTGGCGATCGACGCCCACCACGACCAGACCATCGCGACCGCGATCAGCAGGTAGAAGCCGCCGCTCACCGTCTTGTAGCCGGGGTGGTCGAGGTGGGCCGTGAACGGCATCAGGCAGCCGACCAGCACCATCACGCCGGCGAACAGGAACCTGTAGAAGCTGACGTCGCGGCAGTACGGGTTGTACGCCGGCGCCGGCAGGCCCGACCGCATCGCCAACAGCATGGCGTCCGAGCCGCCCGCGTCCATCGGCTCCAGGGGTTCAAGCGTCGCGAGGTCTTGGGGCGCGGGATCGGTCATCGATTCGACTCCAGTCGGGTAGCGAGAGGGATGGGGTCCGGGGGGCGCGGGATCGTGGCGGAAGGAGCCCCGCCAGTCACGCAGGAATCGGCCCTGTGGGCTCTACGGACGCCGGGCGGCGCGGGTTCACCCGGCGGCGCGGAAACGGGCCGGGGGCGGCGCGGGATCCGCGGGCGGGCGCTCAGAGCGCTTCGATGCGGCGCTCGCGCGCGTCGGACTGCAGGGCAGTCACCACCGGGTCCATCTTGCCCTCCATCACCTGCGCCAACGAGAAGTTGCGGTTGATGCGGTGATCGGTCAGCCGATCCTGTGGGAAGTTGTAGGTGCGGATGCGGTCGCTGCGGTCGCCCGAGCCGACCTGCTCCTTGCGCTCGGCCGCGCGGACGGCGTCGGCGGCGCGCTTCTGCGCGTCGTAGATGCGCGAGCGCAGCAGGGCCATCGCCCGCTGGCGATTCTTCAGCTGGCTGCGCTCCTCCTGGCAGGCGACGACGGTGCCGGTCGGAATGTGCGTGATGCGCACGGCCGACTCGGTCTTGTTGACATGCTGACCGCCGGCGCCGCTCGACCGGTAGGTGTCGATCTTCAGATCCTTGTCGTCGATCCGGACCTCGACCTCCTCGACCTCGGCCAGCACTGCGACGGTCGCCGCCGACGTGTGCACGCGGCCCTTGGCCTCGGTCTCGGGCACGCGCTGCACGCGGTGACCGCCCGACTCGAACTGCATCGCCTGGAAGACGTTCCTGCCGCGCAGCGCGAAGACGATCTCCTTGAAACCGCCCTGTTCGGCGGGCGTGGCGTCCATCGGCTCGAAGACCCAGCCCATGCGCGTGGCGTAGCGCTGGTACACGTCGCAGAGGTCACGCGCGAACAACGCCGCCTCCTCGCCGCCGGTGCCGGCGCGGATCTCGACGATGCAGTCGCGGCGGTCATCGGAACCCTCGGCGAGCAGCGCGTCGACGAGGCCGTCGACGGCCGGCTGCACGCGCGCCCGCAGGCTGGGCAATTCGGCGGCGGCCAGTCCGGCCATGTCGCGGTCGGCGCCGGCGGCCAGCGCCTCGCAATCGGCGATCTCCTGCGCCAGCTGCTGGTAGGCGCGATACTGCTCGACGATGGGCGTGGCGAGACCCAGTTCCTTGTTGAGCGCCGCGAGGCGCTCAGGCCGCTCGATCACCTTGGGATCGGCGGATTGGGCGAGCAACTCATGCACCCGGGCAGTGAGCCCGTCGAGCTTCTGCTGGATCTTCGGACGCAGCCAGGTCACGCGCGGGCTCCCTCAGGCGAGGCCACGGGCGGGCGGGCCCAGTTGGCGGGCAATCCTTGCGCGGAAGGCCGCCTCGCGGCGGCTTCCTCACCCCCCTAGGCCTTGGCAGTCTCGCCCTTGCCGTAGCGTTTGCGGAACTTGTCGACGCGGCCGGCCGTGTCGACGAACTTTGCCGCGCCAGTGAAGAACGGGTGGCACGCCGAGCAGATGTCGGTGCGGATCTCGGACTTCACCGAACGGGTCGTGAACTTGTTGCCGCAAGCGCAGGTCACCGCGCTGTCGGTGTACTTCGGATGGATGTCGGCTTTCATGGCGAACGACGCGCTGACGCGCGCCGAGTGGGGCGAAGAGTGTAGGGCCACGCCGCCGCCGGTCAACGCCCAAGGCGATCCGCCTCACGGCACCCAGCTGAGCAGCGCGCGCAGATCTGCCGGCGCCAGCGGCGCGTCGGCGACGCGAACCTGCCCCGCCGGCACCGGCCGCGCGGCCGCCAAGGCCCCTACGGCCGCGGCAAAGGCCGCCCGGGCCGCCGGCGACCACTGCGCCAGTGGCGCCGCCGGCACCAGGATGCCGGTCGACACAGCGCCCGCGAGCGGACCGTCGAACGGCCGCGGCGGCCGCCGCAGCGCCAGACTGCCATCAGCGAGCACCGCCAGCACCGGCGCGACGTCCGGAGCCAGAGCCGCAAGGCCGATGGCGACGTGGATCGGCGCGTCGGAGGCGTGCACTGGGAAGCCGAGCCGCTCGATCGGCCCCGGCTCGGCTTCGGCGCGCTGCTGGGCGGCGAGTGCGCGCGCCGCCGCCGCCTGGGCGACCTCCTCGGCGCGCACGAAGTGGTACAGGACCGCGAGCGCGCCGCCGGCGACTAGAACCGCCGCAGCGAGGCGCCACGCGAGCTTCGCGGCGGGTGACATCACTGCGTCCCCCGCAACTCGGCCAGCAGTTCCTGCACCGCCGCGACCGACAGGCCGACCACGGTGTCGTAGCGGCCGCTGCGCACCTGAAAGAACGATTGCGCGTCGTCCTGCACACCGTAGCTGCCGGCCTTGCCGCGCCACTGCCCCGACGCAAGGTAGCGCCGCAGCGCCGCGGCGTCGGGCACGCCGCAGACGACCTCCGCGGTGGCGACCCGCAGGCCGCGATAGCCGCTGGCATCGTGGCGCAGGAAGTGCGCGGTGTGGACGCGATGCGCGCGGCCGGCGAGCGCAGTCAGCATCGCTTCGGCCTCGGCGACGTCGCGCGGCTTGCCGAGTTCGCGGCCGTCGAGGTCGACGACGGTGTCGACGGCGAGGATCGGCGCGTCGCGGTCGACAGGAACGGCGCCCTCGCCCTTGCGCGTCGCGCGCGCGATCGCGTGCGCGCGCGGATCGCCGGCGACGCTGGCGTGCTCGTCGCCGCCGTCCTGATACTCCGGCCCCGGCTCGCACAGCGAAAACCGCAGTCCCGCAGCGGTCAGCAGGTCGCTGCGCCGCGGCGAGGTCGACGCGAGTTGGAAATCGAGCGACGCGGCCACGCTACCCATGCTCGCGTTCGCTGCGACCGACGCAAGCAGGCGGCGGCGGAAGGCGCACGACAACGCGACCGATCGGTCGCGCAACCGACCAGCCCCGCCGCCTTGCGGGCGGCCGGCGGTCAGGTCTTCGCGCGGCGCTTGCCGGCCGGCGCGAGGCGCGCAAGCAGGCACGCCGGCGAGAGCGCGTGCTTGAGGTTCGTCTTCTTGCCGGCGAGGTGCGGGCCGACGTCCAACGGCAGACATGCGTACGGCTTGAGCAGCGCGCGCGCCTCGTCGACGAACTTGTTGGCGGCCGGACCCTCCCAGCCAAGCCGCTGCTGGGCGCGCACGGTCGCCTTGTCGGAGAACACGACCTCTTCGAGGTTGAGCAGCGTCGTCAGGAAGTGCACGACGTGCGACTGCAGCGCTGGCACGCGCTGGAAGAACGTGTTGCGGTCGCCGATGCCGGCGTCGCGCAGGAAGCCGAGGTTGACGCCGTTCTGGTCGTTGTAGATCTGCGCCACCGAGTCGCGCACAGCGAGGCAGCGATCGAACAGGCGCGAGATCGGCAGATCGCGCAGCAGGTCCTCGACCTCGAACGCTTCGGTGACGCGGAACTCGTTGCGGTCGACGAAGCCTTCGGCGATGCGGCGGCGCGCCTCCTGGGCATAGCCGCAGGCCACGCCATCGGCGAAGTAGATGTGCAGCACCGCGTCGACCAGGTCGAGCTTCGGCAGCGGCTGCCCGTCGACGGGCGCCGGCGGCGGCGGCAAGTCGGCGAGCACGGCCTTCAGCGCCTTGAGCGACGCCTCGAAGTGCTCCGGCGTCGGCGCCAGGGCCGCGCGCGGGTCGCGCGGCGCCACGGGCTCGGTCGGTGCCTTCTTAGTCTTCTTCTTCGTCGTCACCACGACCTCACATCTCGGCGGACGGATATCAGCCCGGAGCAAGCAGGGAAGCGGGGGGTCGCGGCCGCGCTCCGGGTCGCCCCGGAACGCCACCCGCGGGCCGAGCGTCACTTCTTGGCGGAATCACCGGCGCGCGCGGCCTTCTCGGCGCGACGCTGGGCCTTCGGCTTGCGCACCTTCTTCTTCGGCGCGACGAACGGCGCTGGCTTGCCCTTGCTCTTGGCGCGCTCGGCCTTCTTGGTGACCGGCACCTTCATGCCGGCCTTCTCGATCATCTGCGCCACGGTGTCCGACGGCTTGGCGCCGACCGACAGCCAGTACTGGATGCGGTCAGCGTTGAGCTTGACCTGCTCCTGGGCGCGGGGCAGCAAGGGGAGGAAGTAACCGAGCGCCTCGATGATGCGACCATCGCGCGGGAAACGCGGGTCGGTGGCCACCACGCGGAAGGTCGGGTGGTTGAGGCGTCCAAATCTCTTCAGGCGAAGCGTGACTGCCAAGGGAAGCTGTCTCCGTACGTCAGGAGCGGCGAAAGGGGCGAGAATCCAAGCAGACGACAACCGCCGGCGCCAGCGGTTTTCCGTTGCTGGCAAGGGTTTTGCGCCCGGTGTCAGCGCCTGCGGCCGCCCGGAAATCCCGGGAAGCCACGTGGCGGCCGACCGCCCAGGCCGCCAAGCCCACCCAAGCCGCCCAGACCGCCAGGCCCCCCCATGCCGCCGCCGAGCAGGCCGCCGAGTCCGCCCATGCCTCCCCCTCCCATGCCGCCTGGCCCCATGCCGGCGGGCATGCCCGGGAAGCCGCCGCCCTTGCCCAGCTTCTTCATCAGGTCCTGCATCATCTTGAACTGCTTGATGAGGCCGTTGACGGCGTCGAGGTCGTTGCCCGAGCCAGCCGCGATACGGCGGCGGCGCGGCAGATCGATGACATCGGGGCGCTGGCGCTCGCGCGGCGTCATCGACTGGATCATCGCCTCGATGCGCTGCATCGGCGCGTCGTCGAGGTCGACGTCCTTCATCATCGCGCCCATGCCCGGCAGCATGCCGAGCACCTTCTTCAGCGGGCCCAGCTTCTTGAACATGTTCAACTGGCCGAGGAAGTCCTCGAAGTTGAACTGGCCCCTCTGCAGCTTCTTCGCCGCCGCCTCGGCCTCGCGCTCGTCGATCACCGACTGCGCCTTTTCGACGAGGCCGACGACATCGCCCATGCCGAGGATGCGGCCGGCCATGCGCGCCGGATCGAATTCCTCGAGGTCGTCGGGCTTCTCGCCGACGCCGGCGAACAGGATCGGCCGGCCGGTGACCTTGACGATCGACAGCGCGGCGCCGCCGCGGGCGTCGCCGTCGACCTTGGTCAGGATCAGACCGTGCAGCGGCAGGCGCTCGTGGAAGGCCTTCGCCGAGTTGACGGCGTCCTGGCCGAGCATCGCGTCGCAGACCAGCAGCACGCCGTCGGGCTTGGCCAGCGCGTGCACCTGCTGCACTTCCTGCATCAGCGGCTCGTCGACGTGCAGGCGACCGGCGGTGTCGAGGATGACGACGTCGTGGCCGCGCGCCTTGGCGAACTCGACGCCGGCCTTGCAGACCTCGGGCGGGCGCTTGTTGGTCGGCTCGGCGTAGACGGCGATGCCGAGCTGCTTGCCGAGGCTCTGCAACTGCTCGACGGCGGCCGGGCGCTGCAGGTCGGCGGCGACGAGCAACGGATTCTTCTTCTTGTTCTTGCGCAGCCACAGCGCCAGCTTCGCGCACGTGGTCGTCTTGCCGCTGCCTTGCAGGCCGCACATCATCAGCACGAGCGGCACGGTCGGCGACGTCGGCAGGCCCGTCTGCTGCCCGCCGAGCAGATCGGTCAGCGCGTCGTGGAAGCACTTGACGAACTGCTGGCCGGGTTCGACCGCCGCGATGACCTTCTGGCCGACGACGCGCTGGCGCACGTCGGCGACGAAGTCCTTGGCGACCTGGAAGTTGACGTCGGCCTCGAGCAACGCCGTGCGCACCGCGCGGATGCCCTCGTCGACGTTGGCTTCGGTCAGGACCTTCTGCCCGACCATGGCCCGGTAGGCCTTGCCGAGCGCATTGGCGAGCGAGTCGAACATCCGCCGCAGGATGTTGCACCGCAGGCGCTCGGTCAAGGAGAAGCGGTGCGGCGGAGGCGGTCGACAGGTCGCCGGCCGCAGCTATCATGGGCGAATGGTCCTGGCCATTCGCCTCGCCCCCGTGCTGCTGCCCGCCATCGCCGTCGCCCAGTGGCCGACGGCGTCCTCACCGAACCTGCCGATCGGCGACTTCGCCAACGAGCAGGTCGTCAACAAGATCAAGGCGACGCCTGACGGCGGTTGCTACGTCGGCTGGTTCGACAACCGCAACGGCGGTTACGCAGTCTGGCTGCAGCGCTTCGACGCGGCCGGCGTCGAGCAGTGGCAGCACGGCGGCATCCTGGTGAGCAACAACCCGCAGTCGACCTCGCTCGTCGACTGGGACCTGCTCGCCGACCGCTTCGGCCACTGCGTGCTGACGTTCACCGACACACGCGCCGGCGGCGACCTCGACGTCTACGCCTACCGCGTCACGCCGGCGGGCACGCAGGCATGGGGCGCCAACGGTGTCGCGCTCTCGAACAACGCCGACTTCGAGGCCAATCCGCGCGTCTGCGAGGCCGGCGACGGTGACTTCGTGTTCGTCTGGCCCAACTCGGGCACGCGCACCATCCAGCTGCAGCGGCTCGATGTCGCCGGCGCGCCGCGCTTCCCCGGCGACGGCATCGCCATCCCCGGCGACACCGGCCAGTCGCCGGCGTGGGCGCGCCCCGTCGCGGCGTCGCCGACCGACGGCTCGGTCGTGGTCAGCTGGGTGCGCGCGACGGCGTTCTCGGCGGCCAAGCACCTGCACGCGCAGAAGTACGACGCGCTCGGCCAGCCGCTGTGGAACGGCGGCGTGCGCCTGCCCGTGTTCGACCAGACGAGCCTGCCGATCGCGTTCGATCCGCGCATCGCCTCCGACGGCCAGGGCGGCGCCATCTTCGCGTGGCACTTCTTCAGCACCTCGGGGTTCTCGGTCCGCGTGCAGCGTGTCAACGCCGCCGGCATCGAGGTCTTCCCCCACAACGGCGTCGACGTCTCGACCAACGCCAACTCCAAGTTCGACCCGGCGATCGTCTGGCAGTCGGCGACGCAGGCGATCCAGGTGGCATGGAACGAGCGCAACACCGCGCAGACCACGTGGGGCATCTCGGCCCAATCGATCGACGCGCTCGGCGCGCGCCAATGGGGCGCGAACGGCGTGACGCTGCTGCCGATCGACACCGTCGTCAAGTTCGCGCCGGTCGCGGCGCGCGTCGGCGACGGTTTCGCCGCAGCAGTCCTGGTCGAGAACCTCGGCCTGCTGCAGAAGTCCGTGCAACTGTTCGGCGTCGACGCCACCGGCGGCCTGCGCCACCCCAACGTCGTCGCCAGTTCGTTCGCCAGCGACAAACTGCGCCTGGGCCTCGCGAGCACGCCGAGCGGCGCCAGCCTGCTGGCGTGGACCGACAACCGCACCGGCGGCGGCGACGTCTACGGCGCGGCGGTCGACGCCGCCGGCAACCTCGGAGTGACCCTCGCGACGACGACGGCGCTCGGTTGCGCCAGCCCTGCCAACAGCCTCGTCGCCAGCGGCCGCGCGGCCTTCGGAACCACGATCGACCTCGCGGTGACCAATCCGCTCGGCTCGCAGGCCGCCAACGGCACGCTGGCGTTCGTGTTCCTCGGCCTCGGTGGCGTGCCGCTGCCCTGCGGGTTGCCGCTGCCGGGCTTCGGCATGAGCCCCGGGCAGGCCGGCGAGTTGCTGATCGACACCACGCTGCCTTACGCCGGCCTGTTCGCGGGCATCTGGACCGGCGTCCCCGTACTGCTGCCCTACGTCACGCCGTTTGCGCCAAGCCTGCTCGGCCAATCGCTGTACGCACAAGGCCTGCTGGTCGACCTGATGCCCGCCACCGCCGTGCCGTTCGCGCTGACCAACGGCCAGCGCCTGCAGTTGGGCTACTGACTCCCGGATAGAGCGATCGCCCCACAGACCCCTTGATCGGCAGAGTGGCCGCCGACGCGGCCAACCCGCGCCAGCTGGCACGGCCTTTGCCGCGCGCCTTCACCTATGCACCGCTCCCGCAACGTCCTCGCCCTGGCCGCCATGCTGTCCGCTTGCGCCTCGCCCACGCCGACGCCCGTTTCGGCGCCGCAGGTGCAGGAACTGCGCCACTTCGAGCGCTTGCAGGATGTGTTTCGCAACCAGTACACCGGCCGGCAGACGATCGACTTCGTCGCCGCGGGCCGCGTGACCGTGCTCGAAGCCGCGCTCGACGGCTACCCCGGTAACGCCTACGTGCGCTGCCGCTTCCAGTACCAGAACCGGACGGCGCGCCCGGTCGTGCAGGCCTGGGTGTCGCTCGACGTGCTCGACGCCAACGGCGACGTGATCGACACGCGCACGAGCTGCTTGATCCTGCCCACGGCGACCGCGATCCAGCGCGGCTCCTACTTCGTCGACGAGCTACGCACCCCCACCTTGGACGCGCACAAGCTGGAGGGCTGGTCGTGGCGGCTGCGTTGCGACGCGCAACTGGAGACCGCCGACGAGCCGCTGGATCCGCCGGCGGCCGAGTGGGCGCCGCGCGCGAGCGAGCCGTTCATCCGCCGCTCGCGCTGAGCGGCGACGACCTCACCGCCCGCGCGGTGCGATGCGCTTCTTGCCGGCGTCGTTCCACTGCGGCGCCTGCTCGCGCGACGCCAGGTCGACGACGAAGGCGTAGATCGCCCCGACGACCTTGGTCATGTGCGCGAAGTCGATCTTGTCGGCCTCGTCACCGGGCTGGTGGTAGTCGGCGTGCAGCGAACCGGCGCTGATCGAGTGCGCGACCACGCCGGCCTTGGCGAACGACCAGTTGTCGCTGGCAGCGAACAGCCGGCTCGCCATCGGGAACTCGACGAGCTCGACGCCGCCCTTGTGCAGCGCCGCGGCCGCGAGGGCCGCGAAGTCCGACAGGTCGGCGCCGGTCACCCACGCCTTGCCTTCCTTGCCTTGCTCGGGCCGGCCGAGCATCTCCAGGTTGACGTTGGCGACGACCTTGGCGAGCGGGAACGGTGGCTGCTCGCAGAAGGCCTTGCTGCCCAGCAGGCCGCGCTCCTCAGCGGTGAAGCAGACGAAAACGACGCTGCGCGGCAGCGGCCCGGCCTTGGCCAGCGCCTCGGCGAGCAGCAGCACCGCCGTCGTGCCCGTCGCGTCGTCGTCGGCGCCGTTGTAGATGGCGTCGCCGTCGACGGCGCGGCCCGTGCCGACGTGGTCGTAGTGGGCGCTGACCACGACGTACTCGTCCTTCTTGCTCGTGCCCGGCAGCACGGCGACGACGTTGCGCTGCGCCATCGGCGACTGAGTCGCGGCGGCCGTCTTCCAGGTCGCCGACCACTGCGCGTTCTCGCTCGCGGCGCCCTCCGGCAGCACGCCCTTGCGCACCAGGAACAACGGGCGCGAGGCCTGCCGGCGCTGGCCGAGCATCTGCCGCGGGCCGGCCGCCAACCGCCAGAACGGATGCGTCTCCTCGACCTCGCAGAAGATCGGTCGGCGCGCCGAACCAGCTAGCAGCAGCCGCTGCAGCACCTCGTCGTCGAACAGCGCGACGGTGCAGGCCTCGTCGGAGCCAGCATCGGCGTCGGCGACGGTCCACTGCCGCACGTCCTTGCCCGGCGCGAGCGCGAACTCGACCGCCTTGTCGCCGATGCGCCGCGTCAGCGTCGCCGTCGCCGCCGCCGCGTCGAACGACCAGCCGTTCATCGGGAACTCGTGGTACCACGAGCCTTCGACCGCCTTGGCGAGCCCTGCCTTGGCGAAGCGCTCGGCGAGCCACTCGCCGGCGACGACGAGCTCCGGGCTGCCGGTGTCGCGGCCGCCGCGTTCGTCGGCCGCGAGCCATTCGACCGCCTCGCGGACGCGCGCCACGGTGATGGTGTCGGCCTGGGCAGCGAGGACGCCGGCGCACAGCAGCGCGGGCACGAGACGGCGGAGCGTCAGCATCAGGTTCCTTCGTGGGCGAGCAGCGCGTTGAGCGCGCCGTGGCGGTAGCCGAAGACGTCGAGGGCGACGAAGACGTAGCCCGTGGCCTGCAGCGCCTTGCCGATCGCCTCGCGGAGTTCGAACGCGCGCGCCATCTCGTCGGGGCCGACCTCGATGCGCGCCACCGGACCGTGATGGCGCACGCGGAACTGCCGGAAGCCGTGCGCGCGCAGCGCCGCCTCGGCCAGCTCAATGCGCTGCAACACCGCGGCGTCGATCGGCGTGCCGTGCGGCACGCGCGACGACAGGCAGGCGAAGCTCGGCTTGTCGGCGGTCGGCAGGCCGCGCTCGCGGCTGTAGCGCCGCACGTCGTCCTTGCCCATGCCAGCGTCGACGAGCGGCGCCAGCACGCCGTGTTCGGCGGCGGCGCGCTGGCCGGGCCGATGGTCGCCGAGGTCGTCGGTGATGGCGCCGTACACGACGCGCCACTCCGGCGGCGCAATCTCGGCGCGCCGCGCGGCCACCGTGACGAACAGCTCCTTCTTGCAGAAGTAGCAGCGATCCCCGGCGTTGGCCCGGTACTCGGCGCGGTCGAGTTCGTGCGTCGGCAGCACGACGTGGCGCGCGCCGATCCGCTGCGCCAGTTCCGTGGCCTCGGCGAGTTCGGCGCGCGGCAGCGACGGCGAGTCGGCCGTCACCGCGACGACACGCGCGCCGAGCGCCTCGACGCACGCCGCCAGCAGCGCGCTCGAATCGACGCCACCGGAGAACGCGACGACGGCGCCCGGCAGCCCGCACAGCGACGCGCGCAGCGTGGCGAGCTTCTGCTCGTACGGAAGGCCGGCAGTAGCGGGCATCATCGCGCGCCCGTTCTACCGGTCGCGGCCGTCGTAGGCCACCTGCCCACCGATCACCGTCAGCAGCACCTTGGCTTGCAGGAGGTCATCCTCGGCGCAAGTGAGCAGGTCGCGGTCGAACACGGTGAAGTCGGCGCGTTTGCCGCGCGCGATCGTGCCGAGGTCGCGTTCGGCGAACATCGCGTGCGCCGCGTGCCGCGTGAAGCCACGGATCGCCTGCTCGCGCGACAGCTTCTGGTCGGGTCGGTAGCCCTCGGGCGGACCGCCGCCGTCACCCCGCGTGGTGACGGCGGCGAACAGCCCCTTCCTCGGATCGACGGATTCGACCGGGAAGTCGCTGCCGAAGGGCACCACGACACCCAGGGCGTGGAAGCGCCGCCAGGCATAGGCGCGCGCCACGCGCTCGGGCCCGAGCCGCTCGGCCGCCCACGGCATGTCGGAGGTCAGGTGCGTCGGCTGCATCGACGGTAGCACCCCGAGCTGCGCGAAGCGGGCGAAGTCGTCCTCGGCGATCACCTGCGCGTGCTCGACGCGGAAACGCAGCGGCGCGATGCCGCCGTCGACCTTCACCGCCGCATACGCATCGAGCACGGTCCTGTTGGCGGCGTCGCCGATCGCGTGCATACACAGCTGCATACCGGCTTCGGCGCAGCGCTGCGCCAACTCGGCGATCGCCGCCTTGGGCATCAGCATCAGGCCCTTCCAGCCCTTGCGGTCAGCGTACGGCTCGAACAGCACGGCGCCGCGCGAGCCGAGCGCGCCGTCGGCGTAGGCCTTGACCGCGCGCACGACGATGACGCCGTCGCCGGTCTGCCACGGGCCGCGCGCGATCAGCTCCTTCTCGTTCGGGTCGAGCATCACGTACACGCGCAGCAGCCAGCGGCCCTCGCGGTGCAGCCCCACCATCGCCGCCAGCGTGCGCGCGTCGACGCCGGCGTCGTGCACGCCGACGAGCCCGACACGCAGGCAGGCGTCGTGCGCGGCGAGCAGCCGCTCGCGCAGCTGCTCGTCGGTCAACGGCGGCACGACGACGAGCGCCATCGCGTCATCGACGAGCACGCCGGTCGGCGCGCCGGCCGCGTCGCGTTGGATCTCGCCGCCCGGGCCAACGGCGCTGTCCTTGGTGATGCCCGCGCGCGCCATCGCCGCGGCGTTGGCGAGGCCGGCGTGGCCGTCGACGCGCACGAGCCACACGGGATGGTCCGGCACGGCGGCCGACAGCGCGTCGTGCGACGGCATCGCCTTCTCCGGCCAGTCGTTCTGGTCCCATCCGCGACCGATGACCCAACTGCCCTTGGGCAGCGTGGTGGCCTTGGCAACCGCGCGGGCGATCACTTCCTGGTACGAGGTGGCGCCGACCAGATCGGCCTCGTCGAGCAGACCACCGAGCCCGAGCAAGTGGCCGTGGGCGTCGATGAGGCCCGGCGCCACGAACGCACCCGGTAGGTCGAACGTGGCGGCGCCATGGTGTGCCGGATGCACCGAGCCAGCGGGCTCGAAACGACCGTGGCGGGCCTCCAGGTTGCCGTGCCACGGGTCGCTGGTGCCGGTATGCACGGACACGCCCCGCACGACGATGGCCCCGGTGGGTGGCGGCTTCTGCTGACCCGTGGCGAATGCTGCGCAGACCACGACGGCGACGGCACAGAACGCGGCGAGCATGCCGCGGACGATACTCAGCCCTCTTCGGGCGCGCAGCGGATCTCCGCGTCCGCCGTGAAGATCGACCGCCGTCGCACCCGTCCCGATGGCACCTTGGCGCCCGGGAACAGCAGGCATTCCGTCAGCGCGCAGCCAGCGCCGACCTCCGCCCCGGCCATCGCGACGCTGCGCGCGAGCGTGCTGCCCTTGCCGAGCTGGACGTCGGGCGCGACCCAGCCGTCTTTGCCGCTCTGCTGCAGCAGCAGCAGGTTGAGGTCGAGCAGGTCGGCCGGGTAGCTGACGTTCATGTCCGCCTTGACGACCTCGGCGGCCTCTACCTTGTAGCCGTCATCGAGGAAGATCTGGATCGAGTCGGTGATCTCGTACTCGTTGCGCATCGCGGTGCGCGGCGTGCGGCGCACGGCGTCGAAGAACGACTGGTTGAACAGGTAGATGCCGCAGCCCTTGAGGTCGGTGCGCGGGAAGCGCGGCTTCTCGACCACCCGGTTCACCACGCCAGCGCTGTCGGTGTGCACGACGAAGTTGCGCTTGATCGCGTCTAGGCTCGGCTCGCGCTTGCACGCCAGCACGCCGCCGAGGTTGCCGGCGCGGAAGCGGTCGAGCATGTGCTTCAGGTTCTCGGTGACGAAGAAGATGTCGCCGAGGAACAGGAAGAACGGCCGGTCGATGTGGCTCTCGAGCCGCGAGACGGCGTGCGCGATGCCGAGCATCTCCTCCTGCTCGACGTATTGGATCGACACGCCCCACCGGCTGCCGTCGCCGAGCACGCGCACGACCTCGTGCCCGAGGTGGCCGATGACGACCACGACCTTGCGGATGCCCATCGCAGCCATCATCTCCAGCTGGTAGGCCATCAGCGGCTTGCCCAGCACCGGCAATACTGGCTTGGGCCAGTGCTCGGAGAACGGGCGCATCCGGGTGCCCTTGCCGGCGGCAAGGATCACCCCCATCAAGTTGTCGCTCACGCGGGGCTCCGGGTCGGGACGGTCGGTCAGTCGTTGATGAACGGCACCGACACGTTCTTCACCAGCGACACCCGGTTGGTGATCAGGCTGGTGATGAGCAGTTCGGACCGGCCGTCGCCGTCCATGTCCTGCAGCACGGCGTCGGAGGCGCCGAGCGTGCCGGGGAACGTCGGCAGCAGCGGGAAGCTACCGAAGCCGTCGCCTACCATCACGCGGAAGTCGCCGCTCTGTAGCGAAGCAACCAAGATGTCGGGCGCGCCGTCCTGCGTCAGGTCGTGGGCCAGCAGCGCCGTCGGCGCGCTGCCGGCGGGGAAGTCCTGGCGGACGAACCCCACCGCGGTGCCGAACAGCACCGAGACGCTGTCGGAGTTGGCATTGCTGACAACGAGGTCAGTACGGCCGTCGCGGTTGAAATCGGCGACGACGAGGTAGTTCGGCGACTCGCCAACTTCGACCGGCGGCAACGCAGCCCACTCGGCGCCGGCGCGGCGCAGCACCAGGATGTCGCTGAGGCTGCTGCGCGAGACGGCGAGTTCGAGCGCGCCATCGCCGTCGAAGTCAGCGGCAGCGACGTCGATCGGCGCGCCGCCGACCGGGATCACAATCGGCGCGCCGAAGTTGAACGGCGCGGCCGACCCGGAGAGCAGCACCAGGTCGTCGCCGAGATGGTCGGCGATGACGATGTCGAGGCCAGGCTGACCGTCGACGTCGGCGACGGCAATGCCGAACGGCCGCTGGCCGCCGGGGATCACCTGCGGCAGGCCGGCGCTCAGCCCGAAGGCATAGCTGCCGGCCGTCGAGGCGTTGCGGACCAGCGCGAGGCCGCCGGCGACCGCGCAGACAAAGTCGAGCCGGCCATCGGCATCGAGGTCGACGGCTTCGACCTGGTAGACGCCGACGCCAATTGCGATCGTGGCCTCGACGACGAGGCCGCCCGCGGCGTCGCGGCCCATCACCTTCAGTTCGTCGTCGCCGTCGCTGCCAGTCACGACCTCGACGTCGCCGTCGCCGTCGAAGTCGCCACCGTCGAGCCAGAAGGCGCCCTCGAGGCCGGTGGCGTAGTTGCGCGCGCCGGTCAGCGCGCCGGTCGGCTTCGCCAGCCAGACATTGACGCGATCGCCGCCGCCGCTGAGCGCGAACAGGGCCGTGCGGCCCTGGCCGTCGATGTCGCCGACGAACGGCCGCAGCGGCATGCCGCTGGCGTCGAGTTGGAACTGCGCGCCGACGCCGCCGCCCGGCAGCTGCGGGGCGACGAACATCGTCGCGTTGTAGGCGAGGCAACCAACCAGGTCGGCGCGGCCATCGCCCGTGACGTCGGCGATCGTCGCGAGGGACGGCTTCGCGGTCACCACCACGTCGAACGATTGGTAACTGGCGCCGCCGGGCGTCGGCAGCGACGTGATGACCACATACCGGTCGGCGTCGAAGGCCGCGACCGCCATGTCGTCCAGACCGTCGCCGCTCAGGTCGCCGAAGGCGACCGCGCCGGCGGCGACGGGCAACGCAACCTGGCGGATCAGCGTGCCGAAGTTGCCGCCGGGGGCGCCCTCGTAGATCACGAGGCGCGAGAGCACGGGATCGCTGACGACGAGATCGACCGTGCCGTCGCGCGTCGCGTCGCCGGCGGCGAGATGGAACGCCTGGCCGCCGCTCGGCGCGGGCAGCGCGATCGACTCGACCCCGAGGAAGCTGCCGAGGCCGTCGCCGCGACAGAAGAGGATCTCGGGCGCGAGGGGACGGGACACGGCGATGTCGAGCTTGCCATCGGCGTCGAAGTCGCCCGCCACCACCGACAGCGCGCCGGCGCCGTGTGGCACGGCCGCGCTGAGCGCGAAGGTCGCCTGGCCGTCGTTGCGCCAGAGCTCGGTGCTGTTCGCGTCGCGGCGAACGATCACGAGGTCGGTGTCGCCGTCGCCGTCGAAGTCGCCGCCAGCCATCCACACCGGCAGGCCGCCGAGTTGCTCGGATTGGCCGAGCGTGAACGTCGCGCCGTTGCCGACCAGCACGCGCAGTTCGCCGGACATGCTGCAGACAGCCATGTCGAGCTTGCCGTCGTCGTCGAAGTCGTCGACGACGTAGTCAGCGTGCAAACTGGAGCCGGTCGCGACCTCGACGCGCGTCTCGAAGATGGGGCGTTCGCCGACGAGCGCGGCGGGCGACGAGTTGCCTTCGTGGCGCGCACAGGCGGCGGCGATTCCGACGGCGATCAAGCAAAGCGTGCGTAGCGACAGATGCATGACGTCTGGGTGTGGCGCGGCTGGCACTAGGGCAATGCGGTGTGCAAAGACTAGCACGCCAACCCGCGCGCTGCTGCGGCGACAGCATTACGCCGCGCTGACATAAGCCGAACGCTGGACGGAATACCCATGCCATCGCGCCTTGACCTCAGGCGGCGCCGTCGTCGTCGGCCCGCCGATCGGCCGGCGCGAGGTAGCTGCGAGCGCGTTGGACATAGTGCCGCGCCCGCCAGCGCAGGCCTTCGATTTCCTCGTCGGTGACCTGGCGGACGACCTTGCCGGGCATGCCCAGCACGACCGAGCGCGGCGGGATGACGGCGTTCTCCTTGACCAGCGCGCCGGCGCCGATCAGCGAGAACTCACCGATGCGCGCGCCCGCGAGCACGATGCTGCCCATGCCGATCAGCGCATAGTCGCCAATCTCGACGCCGTGCACGAGCGCGCCGTGGCCGATCGTCACGCCCTTGCCGATGCGCAGCGGGCAACCGACGTCGACGTGCACACAGGTGTTGTCCTGCACGTTGCTGTCGTCGCCGATCTCGATCCAGCTGTCGTCGCCGCGAATCGACACGCCGAACCAGATGCCGACGTCGCGGCCGAGGCGCACGTCGCCAACAACGACCGCATTGTCGGCGACCATCGCGTCGCCGCGGCGTTTGAGCCGACCGACCATGTCCGGGTGGACTGTGAACTCGCGCATCTCGGGGATCATCGCGGATACAGATAGTCGAGCGTCGCTGGCCATGCGACGGTGACCACGACAGTCACGGCGTTGTGCGCGGCGTGCGCGACGATCGCCGGCAGCAGACTGCCGGCGCGCTGCGCCAGCCAACCAAAGCCGGCGCCGAGCAGCGCGGCGGGCAGCGCGAGCGGCAGCGGGTGGACGAACCCGAACGCCGCCGCGGTCGCCGCGACCGCGCCGGTCGGGCCGAGCGCGGGGCGCAGCGCCGGCAGCAGGTAGCCGCGAAAGACCACTTCCTCGGCGATCGGCGCGGCGATGGCGACGCCGGCCACGAACAACCACGTCATCGGCCGGCCGAAGTCGGCGCCGGCGAGGTAGAGCAACTGCGGCTGCGCCACTGCGGGCATGCCGGCGGCGGCGAGGCCGCGCGCGTAGGCGACGAACAGCGCCCACCACGGCAGCGCCAGCGCGGCGTAAAGTCCGAGCGTGCGCCACGGCCGCGCCGGCCGCAGCGGCAGACCGCTCGGCTGCCAGCCGGCGAACGCGGCGACGCCGACGCACGCCACCACCCAGCCGACCATGCTCGCCTCGATGCGGCCGCCAGCGTCGGCGGCGAAGCACCCGCGCTGCCACAGCAGGTCCTGGACCAGCGGCGCGCCGACGGCGAGCGCGAACAGGCCGCAGACGAAGCGCAGCCCGAGCAGGCCCGGCGCGGGCATGCGCTACTCCCCGGCGATCACGCCGGCCGTCGGCGACGAGGCCGTGGCGTAGAGCTTCTTGCCGATGCGGCCGGCGAGGAACGCGTCGCGGCCGGCCTCGGCCGCCGCCTTCATCGCTCGCGCCATGCGCACCGGGTCCTTCGCCGACGCGACGCCGGTGTTGAGCAACACGCCGTGGGCGCCGAGTTCGAACGCGACCGCGACGTCGCTCGCCGTGCCGACGCCGGCGTCGACGATGATCGGCACGGTCGCCCGCTCGAGGATGATGCGGATGTTGTTGGGGTTGAGGATGCCCTGGCCGCTGCCGATCGGCGCGCCGGCCGGCATCACCGAGGTCACGCCGGCGTCCTCGAGGCGCTTGGCGAGCACCGGATCGTCGCTGGTGTAGCACAGCACGACGAAGCCCTCCTTGACGAGGACCTTCGCCGCCTCGAGCGTGCCGATCGGGTCGGGCAGCAGCGTCTGCGGGTCGCCGAGCACCTCGAGCTTGACGAGGTCGCCCATGCCGAGTTCGCGGCCCAGGCGCGCGGTGCGGACGGCGTGGTCGGCGTCGAAGCAGCCGGCGGTGTTCGGCAGCAGCACGTACTTGTCGCGCGGTAGGTAGTCGAGCAGCGTCTTGCCAGCCGGCACGCCGAGTTGCATGCGGCGGACGGCGACGGTCACGCACTGCGTGCCAGACACGGCGAGCGACTCCACCATCGACTCCATCGACGGGTACTTGCCCGTGCCCAGGAACAGGCGCGAGGAGAAGCGGTGCGGGCCGAGGACCAGCGGTGCGTCAGCGAGCGTCACGGCCGCGATCGTGCGCCGCCGCCGCGCCGGCCACAAGGGGGACGCTTCAGCCGCCGCCAAAGAACGTCACCACTTCGACGCGATCGCCGTCGGCGAGCGGCGTGGCGGCGTGGTCGGCGCGGCGCACGATCGCCTTGTTGCGCTCGACGGCGACTTGCTCGGGCCGCAGGCCCAGTTCGCGGACGAGGTCGGCGACGGTGCTGCCGGCCGGCAGCGCGCGCGGCTCGCCATTGACGTGGATCGCGATCGCAGCGCTCATGGATCGAGGCGCTGCAGCAGCAGCGTCTTCAGGTATTCGCCCTCCGGATGCGTCAGCAGCGCCGGATGGTCGGGCCCGGCGCCGAGGCGCTGCCGCAGCGCCACGCGGAACGGCAGGCCGGCCGCCGCCTGCCGCGCGATCTCCTGGAAGCGCGCGCCGTCGACGTGGTGGCTGCACGTGCAAGTGACCAGGAAGCCGTTCGGGGCCAGCAGTCGCAGCGCCTGTCGGTTGAGGTCGCGGTAGCCGCGCTCGGCGCCCTCGACCTCGCGACGCGACTTGGCGAACGCCGGCGGATCGAGCACGACGAGGTCGAAGCGTTCCTTGCGCTCGCGCAGTTCGCGCACCGCGTCGAAGGCGTCGGCGGCGCGGACCGCGAGTCCAGCGAGGCCGTTGCGCGTAGCGCCGGCCTGCGCCGCCGCCAGCGCCGCCTCGCTCTGGTCGATCGCCAGCGCCGACGTGGCGCCGCCGGCCAGCGCGCTGAGCGCAAAGCCGCCTTGGTAGCTGAACAGGTCGAGCACGCGCCGGCCCTTGGCGAGCGCGCGCACGAGCGCGCGCGCTGGCCGCTGGTCGAGGTAGTAGCCGGTCTTGTGGCCGGTGAACGGCCGCGCCTCCAGGCGCAGCCCCTGCTCGACGAATGGCGCCGCCTCCACGCGCTTGCCGTGCAGCAAGCGCACTTCCTCGGCGAGGCCTTCGTGCTTGCGCGCCGGCACGTCGTTGCGCGCCACCACCGATTCGGCGGCGAGCCGGTCGACGAGGAACGGCACGATGGCGTCGAGCGACGACTCGACCCACGCGCTCGTCGCTTGCAGCACGAGCACGGCGCCGTAACGGTCGACGACGAGGCCGGGCAACCAGTCGCCCTCGCCGTGCACGATGCGGGCGCCGTCCTCGGGCCCGAGCAGGCCGGCGCGCTGACTGATCGCGGCATCGAGGCGGGCGCGGCAGAACGCTTCGCGGTCGGGCACGCCGTCGCCGGGCCACGGGCCGCACAGGCGCAGCGCCAGTTTGCTGGCGCCGGTGACGCCGAGGCCGAGGTCGCGGCCTTCCTCGTCGCGCACGCGCAGCAGGCGCGGCGGCAAGGCGGCGCCGACCAGCAAGTCGTCGGCGTAGAACCACGGTTGGCCGCGGCGGGCGAAGCCGGCGGCGCGCGCGGTCAGGCGCACGTCGTGGTCGTCGGAGGCGCTGCGCGCGGGTTCGGCCATCGGGGCGACTGACGGTAGTCGCCGCCGCGGCCGCGGAAAAGCGCGAGGCTCAGCGGTTGGGCGTCGCCGGCACGCCGAGCGCCGGCGTGTCGCCGCCGGTCGGCACCGTGCTGCGCGCGACGTTGCTGCCATCGAGGCCGTGGAGCGCGCGCGAAATCGTCTGCTGTAGGGCCCGACCGATGAGCTTGTAGGGGCTCGCCGGGTTGAGTTCGGTCAGCGTTGACTGCTTGTTGGCGTACGTCTGGTCGAGCAGGCACTCGCGCCTGCCGCCGTTGCCCGCCGGACCGTAGACCTGCAGACGGATCGCCACCTCGGCGAACGAACAGCGGCCGGAGATCGCCTCGGCGCTGCCGCCAAGGAAGCTAACCAGCGTCGGCTTGATCACCAGTGCGTCGGGCGCAGGCTGCTCGCAGACGTCGGTGAACAACTCGCTGTCGGCGAGCTGGCGCGTCAGCACGTCGCCAACCATCGCCGTCACCGGCCGCTCCCAGAAGTCGTCCGTCGTGTAGGTGACCGGAAAGCCGCGTTCGTTGTTCGGCTGGTTCGTCGCCACCCGACCGTCGGCCATCGGCGTGACGCAGGCGGCGCGGTCGCCCGCGACCTTCGTCGTGTACGGCACGTCGACGTAGAGCGCTTCGTTGGTCGCGAGGTCCGCCGTGTAGTTGGTCGAGTTGCACGCGGGCAGAACCGACAGCAGGACGGGAAGGAGCCGCAGGGGGAGCTTTGCCATGCGACCGTGCCATCGGCGAATCCCGACCGCGGACTTGAGGCGCCGCCCGCCGCGCGCGCGTCAGCGTGGCGCGCTCGATCGCCTCGATGCACGCGGCGACGCGACGATCGACGCCGGCAGCGCCGGCGTCGCGGGCTCACGGTCGGAAATACGCGGTCTGGCGGCGCGCGGCGAGGCAGCGGGGTCCGGGCATCGTGCCACGGCGGCTGGCCGGAGGCCGGTCAACGAGCGACCCGCGGCCCCTAGTGGCCGGACGCCGGACAAGCCGCGTTTTGCCCCGCTCGACCCCGGCGGCTAGAACCTTCGCCCCCGCTCGCGGCCGGTCAGCCGCCAGCAGCCCACGACACACCCCATGGCCGTCCGGAACCCGTTCTCGTCCCGCTCGATCCTCAAGGTCGGCAAGCAGACCTACACCTATTTCGCCCTGCCCGCGCTCGAGAAGGCCGGCATCGGCAAGCTGTCGCGGCTGCCGTACTCGATCCGCGTGCTGCTCGAGCAGGCGTTGCGCAACCACGACGAGTACGTCGTCGCCACCAAGGACGTGCAGAACATCGCCGGCTGGAGCAAGGCGACCGCCGGTCAGGTCGAGATCCCGTTCCTGCCGGGCCGCGTCGTGCTGCAGGACTTCACCGGCGTGCCGTGCGTCGTCGACCTCGCGGCGATGCGCGCGGCGATGAAGCGGTTGGGCGGCGACGCCCGCAAGATCAACCCGCTGGTGCCGTGCGACCTCGTCATCGACCACTCGGTGCAGGTCGACGCCTTCGCCAGCAGCTCGGCCGAGCAGGACAACCTGAAGCTCGAGTTCGAGCGCAACCAGGAGCGCTACGAGTTCCTCAAGTGGGGCCAGCAGTCGCTGACCAACTTCCGCGTCGTGCCGCCGGGCATGGGCATCGTGCACCAGGTCAACCTGGAGTACCTCGCCAGCGGCGTGCTGACGAAGAAGGACGGCAAGGAGACGGTCGCCTACCCGGACACCGTCGTCGGCACCGACTCGCACACGACGATGATCAACGGCCTGGGCGTGCTCGGCTGGGGCGTCGGCGGCATCGAGGCCGAAGCCGTGATGCTCGGCCAGCCGACCTACATGCTGCTGCCCGAGGTCGTCGGCATGGAGCTCGTCGGCAAGCTGCCGGCGGGCGCGACCGCGACCGATCTCGTGCTCACCGTCACGCAGCTGCTGCGCAAGCACGGCGTGGTGAACAAGTTCGTCGAGTTCTTCGGCAGCGGCGTTGGCGCCATGTCGCTCGCCGACCGCGCCACGATCGCCAACATGGCGCCCGAGTACGGCGCAACGATGGGCTTCTTCCCCGTCGATGCCGAGACTTGCCGCTTCCTCGCCAAGTCGGGCCGCCGCAAGGAGCAAGTCGCGCTGGTCGAGGCGTACTGCCAGGCGCAGGGGCTGTTCTGGACGCCGGACGCGCCGGTCCCTGAGTTCAGCTCGACGCTCAGGCTGGACCTGTCGACCATCGTGCCGAGCCTCGCCGGCCCCAAGCGCCCGCAGGATCGCGTGCCGCTCGCGGCGATGCAGCAGGACTTCCGCCAGGGCCTGAGCAAGGACTTGCTGAGCCGCGGCTTCGCGCTGCCCGCCGACCAGCTCGCCAACACGGCGACGGTCGCCGACGGCAGCAACGCGCGGATCGGCCACGGCGCCGTGACGATCGCCGCGATCACGTCGTGCACCAACACCAGCAACCCGTCGGTGATGCTCGGCGCCGGCCTGCTGGCGAAGAAGGCCGCCGCGCGCGGCCTCGCGCGCAAGCCGTGGGTCAAGACCTCGCTCGCGCCGGGCTCGCGCGTGGTCACCGACTACCTGACGAAGGCCGGCCTGCTGCCAGCGCTCGAGGCCGTCGGCTTCCATGTCGTCGGCTATGGCTGCACGACGTGCATCGGCAACAGCGGCCCGCTGCCAGCGCCGGTGTCGCAGGCGATCAAGGACGGCAACCTCGTCGCCGCCGCGGTGCTGTCCGGCAACCGCAACTTCGAGGGCCGCGTCAATCCCGACGTGAAGGCCAACTACCTCGCGTCGCCGCCGCTGGTCGTCGCCTACGCGCTCGCCGGCACCGTCGACATCGACCTGCAGAAGGATCCGATTGGCGTCGACCGGAGCGGCCAGCCGGTCTACCTGCGCGAGATCTGGCCGAGCCAGCAAGAGATCGCCAGCGCGATCGCCAGCAGCATGTCACCAAAGGCATTCCTGGCGCAGTACGGCAAAGTCGACCTCGGCCCAGCGCCGTGGCGCAAGATCAAGGCGACGAAGAGCGACCTGTTCCGCTTCCAGCGCAAGAGCACGTACATCCAGGAGCCGCCGTTCTTCACCACGATGGGCAAGCAGGCCGGCACGATCGGCGCGATCGCCGGCGCGCGCGCTCTCGCCGTGCTCGGCGACTCGGTGACGACCGACCACATCAGCCCGGCCGGCAACATCAAGGCGAGCAGCCCCGCCGGCCGCTACCTGATCGAGAACGGCGTGCAGCCCGCCGACTTCAACCAGTACGGCGCGCGCCGCGGCAACGACCGCGTGATGACGCGCGGCACGTTCGCCAACGTGCGGCTGCGCAACCTGCTGGCCAAGCAGGAAGGCGGCTTCACGACGCACCTGCCGACCGGCGAGGAGCTGGCGATCTACGACGCGTCGATGCGCTACCAGCAGGCCGGCACGCCGCTGTGCGTGCTCGCCGGCAAGGAGTACGGCACCGGCAGTTCGCGCGACTGGGCGGCGAAGGGCACGTTCCTGCTCGGCGTGAAGTTCGTGCTCGCCGAGAGCTACGAGCGCATCCACCGCAGCAATCTCGTCGGCATGGGCGTGCTGCCGCTCGAGTACCTGCCCGGCCAGACGCGCGAGTCGCTCGGGCTCAGCGGCCACGAGGAGTTCGCCGTCGCGATCGACGATCGCGTGCAGCCGCGCCAGAAGCTGACGGTAACGGCGATCGACCCGGCGACCGGCGCGCGCAAGACGTTCAAGGCGCAGTGCCGCATCGACACGCCGGTCGAGGTCGACTACTACCGCAACGGCGGCATCCTGCAGACCGTGCTGCGCAAGCTGCTGGCCCCCGCCAAGGCCGCGCCGGCGGCGAAAAAGGCGGCGAAGGCGACGGGCAAGGCCCGCGGCCGCAGCCGCTGACGGTCGCCGCAACCAGTCGTGACGCGCCGGTTGCGACGCCTCTGGCGCGCCGCTGGCCCCGCAGCGACGCCCGCGCGATGCTCACTCGCATGCTGCGCCGTCTCCCCGCCGTCTTCGCCGTCGCCGCCCTTGCGTTCGCCGCATGCGCTGCGCCGCGACCGTTGGCCGGCGCCGACGCCGAACTGCGCGAACTGGCAGCCAAGGTCCGCGGCGGTGTCGGCGTCTACGTGCGCGACCTTGCGACCGGCGACGAGGTGACGATCCGCGCCGACGAACCGTTCCCGACGGCGAGCCTGATCAAGGCGCCGATCCTCGGCGCGCTGCTCGCCAAGGTCGACCGCGGCGAACTCGACTACCACGCCGAACTGACCTACACGCAGGACCGCCTCTATCCCGGCGAGGACCTGCTCGGCAGCTTCGCCGACGGTCAGAAGATCGCGCTGTCCAAGCTGGCGATGCTGATGATCACCACCAGCGACAACACCGCGTCGCTGTGGTGCCAGGAACTCGCCGGCACGGGCACGGCGATCAACGACTGGCTCGCCGGCCACGGCTTCGCGCAGACGCGCGTCAACTCGCGCACGCCGGGCCGCGAGGCGCAGCGCCAGCAATGGGGCTGGGGCACGACGACCCCGCGCGAGATGGCCGACTTCGTCGCCAAGGCGCGCGCCGGCGCGCTCGGCAGCGCGGCGCTGTGCGACGAACTGCAGCGGCGACTCGCCTGCGTGTACTGGGACGACGAAGCGCTCTCGGCGCTGCCGCCCCACGCCGGCGCGCTGAGCAAGCAGGGCGCCATCAACCGCTCGCGCAGCGAGGTCGTGCTCGTGCGCGCGCCGCGCGGCGATTACGTGTTCTGCGTGATCACCAAGGAGCAGCTGGACGAGTCGTGGGGCCGCGACAACGAAGGCTTCGTGCTGCTGCGCGCGGTCTCGGCGGCGCTGTGGCGACGCTTCGCCCCCGACCACCCCTACGCGCCGCCGCCCGGCCGCGAGCGGTTCTGAGCGACAGCCGGCGCGCGCCGGCTCACGCCATGCGGCGCTTGACCAGCGCGCCGCGGCGCCGGCGCTTGTCGCCGATAGGCATCGCCGCCGCGACGCGCTTGCTCGCCGCCGCCGCCGCCGCGGCCGTGCGCGCGTGCACGAACGCCAGCGCTTCGCCGGTTGTGATCGCCTCGCCGAGCGTCTTCGCCAGCACGACGCCAACGTGCGGATCGACGGCGTCGGTCGGCTGCCGCCGGCCGCCGCCTAGGTCGACGATGACGTGGCCGAGTTCGAGCGGGTCGACGTCGGCGACGAAGCCGGGGCGCGCCGCCTTGATCGCGACGACGTGCGGCGCGCGACCGAGCAGCGACGCATCGTCGAGCACGCGCGGGTCGCCGCCCTGGACCTCGAGGTTGTGGCGGAAACACTGCTTGACGACGCCATCGCGCCACAACTGCTCGAGCGTCGCGCGCGCGGCAGGCAGGTCGGTGGCGACGCCGGCGAGCAGCAGCATCTCGGCGCCGAGCGCGAGGGTGACCTCGCGCAGGTCGTCCGGACAGTCGCCGTCGAGGGCCTGCAGGATCTCGGTGACCTCGAGCGCGTTGCCCAGCCCGCGGCCGAGCGGGTGATCCATGTCGGTCAGCAACGCCGCGACTTTGACGCCGGCGGCGCGCCCGACGGCGACGATCGATTCCATCAGCGCGACTGCGTCCTCTTCGCGCTGCATGAACGCCGCGCGCCCGGCCTTCACGTCCATGACCAGGCCGTCGATGCCCTCGGCGAGCTTCTTCGACAAGATCGACGCCGTGATCAGCGGGATGCTTTCGACGGTGCCGGTGACGTCGCGCGTCGAGTACATGCGTCGGTCGGCAGGCGCGATCTCGGCGCTGGCGCCCGCCATGGCGTAGCCGCACTCCTGCAGCACCTGCTGGAAACGCTCGCACGACAGATCGGTGCGATAGCCCGGGATCGCCGCCAGCTTGTCGATGGTGCCGCCGGTATGACCGAGGCCGCGGCCGCTGATCATCGGCACGGCGACGCCGGCCGCCGCGACCAGCGGCGCCAGCAGTAGCGACACCTTGTCGCCAACGCCGCCGGTCGAGTGCTTGTCGACCTTGGCGCGCGGCACAGCGTCGTGGCGCAGCACGCGGCCAGAGTCGCGCATCGCCAGCGTCAGCTCGACGGTCTCGGTCGGCGTCATGCCGTTGCAGCAGACCGCCATCAGGAACGCGCCGAGTTGCGCGTCGCCGAGCGAGCCGTCGACGACGCCGGTGACGAAGTCGCGGATCTCGTCGCGCGTGAGTTCGCCGCCGTCGCGCTTTCTGCGATTCAACCGGGCCGGATGGTTCTGCATGGCCTCCCCCTATCGACAGGTTCGCGCCGCCGCCGGCGGCTCACGGCGCGACCGGGTGCCAGAGCGTCTTGGTCTCGACGAACGGTTCGACCCAAACCAACCGGCGCAGCGCGACGGCGTCGGCCCAGGCCGCAGGCTTCAGGTCGCAGTAGCGGACGCGCTTGCAGTTGTCGGCGGCCGCGGCAGTCAGCGCTGCGTCCGGCGCGCCGGCGGCGAGCAGGCCGTCGATGTCGCGGTGCGCGGCGAAGTGCGGCGCCAGCTCCTTGCGGTGACCGGACAGCAGGTTGATGGCGCCTGCCGGCACGTCGCTCGACGCGCACACTTCGCCGAACGCCAGCGCCGCGAACGGCGCGCGCTCGCTGGCCAGCGCGATCACTGCGTTGCCGCCGACCAACGCCGGCAGCGCCAGCGCCAGCAGGCCGACGAGCGGCGCCTCGTCCGGCGCGAGCACGCCGACAACGCCGGTCGGCTCGACGGTCGAGAAGTTGAAGAACGGCCCCTGGACGCTGTTCTGGCTGCCGAGCAGGCACTGCACCTTGTCGCACAGGCCGGCGTGCCAGACGAGCAGGCCGATCGCGGCGTCGAGTTCGCGTCGCGCCTGCGCCGCCGACAACCCGCACAGACGCAGTTCGTCGGCCATGCCCTGGCGGCGCGACGCCAGCATCTCGGCGAGGCGGTAGACGATCTGGCCGCGCAGGTAGGCCGCGCTGCCGCTCCACGCGGCGAAGCCGGCGCGGGCGGCTGGCACGGCATCGCGCAGGTCCTTGCGGCTGGCGCGGGCGACGTTGAGCGCCGGCTGCGCGGCCGGTTGGTAGCTGCGGCCCGACTCGCTGCGCGGGAACTTGCCGCCGACGAAGAGCTTGTAGGTCTTGGGCACCGGAACCGGCATGGCTCCAGGGTGCCCGTCATCGCGCGCACGCGCAAGGGCGCGCAACCGCGCCGGCCGCGCCCGGCGCGGAAAAAGGCATTCCCGCAGCGTTGCGAGGCGCCGCGGGTGCCCGACCACCGGCCAGCCACCCCCATGGCCAACCAGCGTTCTCGCTCACGGCCGTCCAGGTCCCCACCCGGAGCGGCCGCGCCGCGCAGACCCCCTGATCCCGCACAGTCTGCGCGCACCTCGCTCGGTCCCCCCAGACTCTGCTCGGTGTGCGTAGTGTTCTTCGTGCTTCGGCGTCAGCCGACTTGAACGTCGCCGTAGAATCACGGTGTCATTGGACCGTCAAGCGCACGACAGCCGCGACGCCGATCTCGCGGCTGCCGGTCAGCGCCCCCACGCCGCTCGACCACAGCCGCGCGACCGGCTCCCAGCCGCACACTTGCGCCTTCTGCGCCTGGCTGGTGACGAGGCCGAGCGCGTTGGCATCGACGTCGAACGCGGCGGCCTGGAAGCGCAGCCACGCGCCGACTGCCGTTGGCGTGTTCGGCAACGTGAACGGGAACGCGCACGCGCCGTCGCTCGCCGCGACCCCAGCCCACGAGCCGGCGACGTCGATCGACAGAAAGCAGCCCGGCGCGCCGATCGGCTGCAGGTCAAACGGCAGCGGCAAGCCCGCCCACACGCCGTTCTCCATGGTGCCGAGCGCCAGCACGACGAGCGCGGCGGGCAGCGCCTGCGTCGCCTGCGCCACCCACGGCCTGCCCCACATCACCTGCGGCGAACTGCTGCCGACGCGCAGCGGCAGCGCATTGCTGCCGACGCACGACGCCGGACCGATCGGCAAATCCTGGCTGTTGCAGACGAACGTCGAGTCCAGCGTGTAGCCGCCGAACGGCGGGCCGTGCACGACGAGTTCGAGCACGAGGCCGCCAAGCGCCGGGTCGTAGGCGAAGGGCGACGTCAGCGCGATCGTCGGCAGGAACGCATTGGGCGACGCGCCGCTGCTGCCCGCCGACAACGTCAGCAACTGCCGCGGCAGCACGATCGCCTCGTCGGCGCCGCGATTGCCAGCGAAGTCGGTCGCGAGCGCGGTCAGCGCGTGCGGCAACGTCGACAGGCGAAACTCGCAATCGACCGTCTTCGCCGCCGCCGTCGTCAAGCCATCGAGCCGAAAGGCGAGCCCGGTGATCGTCACCGGCCCCTGGAACAGCATCGCGTCGTAGACGTACTGCACGCGCGTCGGCGAGCTGCGGCCGAACGGCACGTTGGTGCCGCCGGTGCCCTCCTGGGCGGCGTGCGATGCCGGCGCAACGATCAGACCCTGGGCCGGCAGCAGCCCGCACGCCGCGAACAAGATGGCTACGCCGGCACGTTCCATTGGCATCGGCTTGTTCGGCCTTCGGGACGACCGCCCTTGACCCCTGCCAGCGATCTTGCCGAAGGCACCTGGACGTGAGCGCGCACAGTCGCCAAGTCGAGGTGCTGGCCCTACTCGGACAGGAGGCCACCATGGCGCCGCTGCTGGCGGGCCTTGCCGCCCATGGCATCGCCGTCGACGTCATACGCGACGCGGGCGCGGCGCGGACGGCGTTCTTCGCCAGCGGCGGCCACGACTGCCTCGTGGTGGCGCCCGACGTCCGGCCCGGTCTGGCCCGGGCCATCATGACATCGCTGCGCACGGTCGATCCGGCGCTGCCGCTCGCCAACTTCGGGCCGCCGCTAAGTGGCAGGGATCGCCCAGCGTTCGAGGCGCGGCTCGGCGCCTATCACCCGAGTTCGCGCGCCGCCCTCGGCGCGCTGCTGCGTTTCCTGCACGGGCTGGCCCGCCACTGATTGGCCGCGCGCTGGCAGCGACAGGAAGAAAGTGGGGTGGCTGACGGGATTTGAACCCGCGACCCCAAGGACCACAACCTTGTGCTCTAACCGAGCTGAGCTACAGCCACCGTGCCACAACCGCGCGACCGAACCGTAGGCGCGGACTCGCGGGGGCGAGGAGTGTGCCGCTGCCCCACCGCCCGGTCAAGACTGCGCAGCAAAGGCGACAACGCAGTCTTGCGCGATGCGCGCGTGGTCGCTAGCGTCTTCGCCCCCAACACGCCTCCGTAGCTCAGCTGGTAGAGCAGCGGATTCTTAATCCGCGGGTCGAAGGTTCGATCCCTTCCGGAGGTACCACACGCCGCGGCCGTCGGGTTCTCGCCCGGCGGCCGCTGGTCTTTGCGGGCGGCGCAGCGAGCCGACGCGGTTCCTCGCTCAGCGATCGTAGCGGACCGCCACCGCGCTGGTCGGCGAGTGCGGCGCCTGCACCGGGCGCTTCGGCAGGTGCACCACGAAGGTCGCGCCCTCGCCGACCACGGACGCGAACGTCACGTCGCCGCCGTGGCCCAGCACCAGTTCCTTGACGATGTGCAGGCCGAGGCCGGTGCCGCTGGTGCCGGCAGTGTTGCTGCCGCGTTCGAAGCGACGGAACAACCGCGGGTGGTCGGCGGCGGGCACGCCGATGCCGCGGTCGGCGACGGCGACACGCCATTCATCCGCGCCCTCCTCGGCGTAGATGTGCACCCAAGGCGCCTCGCCCGGCTTGGCATACGCGATGGCGTTGCTGAGCAGGTTCAGGAACACCTTGCTAAGCGCCCAACCGTCGGCGCGAACGACCGGCAGCGGATCGACGCGCAGCTGCACCCCCTTCTCCTGCAGCTCGAAGCGCAGCGTGCGCAGCACGTCGGCAAGGAGCAGCGTCAGGTCGCACTCGGTGAACTGCAGCTGCACGCCATCGTGGTCGAGGCGCGAACTGTCGAGCAGGTCGTGGACCAGACGCTCCATCTGGTGCACGGCCTGCAGGCCGGTCTGCACCGCCTGGCGCACCGGGTCGCTGACCTGGCCCAGGTAGCCCTTGTCGATCGTCGACAGCATCAGGCGCATGGCGCTGAGCGGCCGGTTGAGATCGTGCGCCGTCTGCTGCGCGGCCTCGACGAGTTCCTGCACCTTGTGGTCGAGCAGCAGCCGCTTCTCGTCGAGCTCGCCGTAGCGCTTGGCCAGTTCGAGGTTCGACTGCGCCAAATTGTGGACCAACCTCGGGTCGCCGTCGTCGAGCCGCACGGTCGGGGCCAGCGGCGCCACGTCGGCGACGGCTTCGACGTTGGCCGTCAGGCCAGCGGCGAAGTCGATCTGCAGATCGTCGTCGCTCAGCACTTCGAGCGCGCGCGGTTTCGCCGACGACAGCGCGGCGGACGAGTCGCGCAGTTCGTACGACAAGCCGAGCGGCTCGTCTGCGCCCTCCTGCGCAGGCGGCGGCGCCGCCAACCGGCGTTGCTTTGTGGCGAGCAGCTCGATCGGTGCGACGTCGTCGCCGTCGATCCCGGCGCCATCGGCGAACGCAAGGCGCGTCTGCGGCAGGTCCGCAGCCGGCACCACGGCACGGGCGCGACGGACGTCGTCGCAGATCGTCCACAGCTTCTGGCGCACGCCATTGGCGACCTCGCGCGGTTCAGCCTTGCCGCGGCCGAGCCCGTACAGCGTCACCTTGCGCTCGACGAGCAGCGACGCCGCCTCGACGAACGCCTCGAACACGCCCTGGCCCTCCGTGGCAACCGACGGGAAGGTCGCGATGTCGTCGCGGAAGCAGAAGGAGCGGTTCAGCTCCTCCTCGCCCATCACGTCAGGCAGGTCCCGCTTGTTGTACTGGACGATGATCGGGATGTCCTCGGAGGTGCCGCTGCTGGTGCGCAGGTTGTCGCGCATGCTCTGCAGCGACTCGAGGTTCTCCTGCATGCGGCTGCGCTGGCTGTCGACGACGAACACCACCGCGTCGGCGCCCTGCAGCACGTACTTGCGCATCTGCCGGTACTTCGGCTGACCCGGAACGGTGAAGCCCTGGATGCGGATCTTGAAGCCGCCAACCTGGCCGAGATTGATCGGCAGGAAGTCGAACAGCAGCGTCGATTCCTCCTCGGTGTTGATCGACACCAGCTGGACTTCGTTGCGCGGGCACAGGATGCCGTGCACCTGCTGCAGGCTGGTCGTCTTGCCGCCGAGGCCAACGCCGTAGTAGACGAGCTTGGCGTTGATCGTGCGCTCGGCGACGTTGATGAAGCCCATGCGGTTCGTCCTGGGACGCCGACGCCAGACGATGCGCCGCGCCGTCGACGGCTCATCGGTCGTTCGGACTCGGCAACTTCACCGCGGCCGCCAGCCCTTGGCCGGCGACGGCGAAGGCAGCAAGGCGTGCCATTGGCGCGGCGCAGCGAGCACGCGCTGAAGGGCGGCGGTCGCGGCCGCGGCGTCAACCGCGGCAAGCGCGGCGGCGTCGATGCCATGGCGGTATCGCACCATCTGCTGCCGCAACGCCAGCGCTGCGCTGGCCGGATCGGCGACGTCGAGCGCGAGGCGCAGGCCGAGTTCCGCCGCGGCGCGGTCGCGGCCTGCGACCATCTCCCCCGCCGCGAACGGCCGCTGCAACTCGGCGAGCAGCGCGCGCACTTCGGCGACGGTCGCTTCGCATTCGGCCGCAGCGTCGGCGCAACGCTCGCCCGGCCGCACCGCGATCGGCGCGAAGCCGCGCCGGTGGACCGTGACGACGCGCTCATCGTGCAACCACGACCACGCGACGTACGGTGTGCGCGCGCGCAGTTCGCTGCCGCGCAGCGGCCAGAGGGCGGCGGCGCGTTCGCGCGCGATGGCTAACGCGACCGCCAGCGCCGCGCGATCGAGGTCGGCGGGCACCGCGAAGGCGAGCGCCACGAACGGCTGGTCGACGCGCGGATGCAGTTCGCTCACCAGTTCGTCGCCGGCGCCCGGAGCCGGTCCCGCCAGATTGATAGCCATCGGCAGGTCGAGGCGCTGCCGCGTGGCGAGGGCGTACGCCAGCGCCGCGTCGATCGCGCCATTGCCGGTCGCGGCCGTGCGACGCGCGACCGTCGCCAGCGCACGCAACGAGGCGGGCGTCAGTGCCGCCAGCGCCTCGGCTCCGGCCCGCTGCGGCGCCGACGGCCACAGCGCTGCGCGCGCGGCAGCAGCATGCGCGCCGCCCGGAAACAGGTGCCGTTCGTCGTCGGCCTGCAGCGCGGCGGCGGCGGCGGCCAGCGCCAACTCGTCGTCGCTGCCCGACAGGTCGTCGCACGCGGCGACGAACGCCGCCAGCTGCGCTGGGTCGCGCGCCGCCACGCTGAGGCACGTGCAGGCATCGTCGACGTGCAGGCTCGCCTGCGCCTTGGGCGCCGCCGCCTTGCCGCGCGCAAAGCGCACCGCCGCCAGCACGTCGGCGACGTCTCGCGGCAGCCGTTCGCCGGCGGCGTCGACGTGCTCGTACAGCAACGCGACGGCAGGACACGGCGACGTCGCCGACGCGGACGCCGGCGCTTGCGCGTCGGCGGCGGCGGCGATCAGCGCGGCGACGAAGACGGGACGAACTGGCATAGCTGGCCTCCGCGGAGCACGAGCACGCGATCGGCGACGGCTACCGCGAGTTCAAGGTCGTGCGTGGCGAGAACGATGGCAGTCCCGCGCTCGCGCCGCAACTGTAGCGCCGCTTCGACCACGCTGACGGCCGTTGCGCGATCGAGCGAAGCCGTCGGCTCGTCGAGTAGCAGCACATCGGGCTGCACGGCGAGCGCGCGCAGCAACGCGGCGCGGCGGCGCTCGCCGCTCGACAATGCCTCGCGGGCGCGATCAAGCGCCGCCGCCGGCAGACCAAGCGCGGCGGCGGCGGCAACGACGTCGAAGCCCGGTGCGCAGGCCTCGGCGACGAGCCGGCGGACCCGCGCGCTGGGCGTCAGCGAGCCGGATGCATCCTGGGCGACGAGCTGCACCGCCGTCCGGCGGCGCGGCCGCTCCACCGCGCCGGCGGCCGGCGTGATCTGGCCGGCGAGCGCGCGCAACAGCGTCGTCTTGCCGCAGCCAGACGGGCCGACGAAGGCGACCACTTCGCCACCGCGCACCTGCAGGTCGCAACCCTGGATCACATGAGCGCCAGGCGCGCCGACGGCGAGTCCGCGCGCGGCCAGCACGGGCGCGCCGGGCGACGTGTTCGATTCGCGTGCCGGCCAGGCCGCCGCCTCCTCGGCGCATGCCGCAAACACGCCGTCGACGCAGCGCAGCGGCGTGGCCTGCAGCGCGCGCGCAAAGCGCAGGTCGTGCGTCGCCAACAACAACCCGCAGCCGTCGCGCTGCAGCACGGTGAGTCGCGCCTCGACTTCAGCGAGCGTCGCTTCGTCGAGATGCGCGCTCGGCTCGTCGACGACGCACAGCGCTGGCCGGCGCAAGAACGCGACCGCCAACAGCGCCCGCTGCGCTTGCCCGCCCGACACCTGCGCCGACAGCCGGCCGGCGACGTCGCCGGGCGCGACGACGCCAAGCCATCCGAGCATACGCACGCACTCCTCGCGCGACTGGCCGGTCAAGTCGACGAGTTGGCGGCCGAGCGGCACCAGTGGATCGAACGCAGCGTGGGGATCCTGCGGCAATACGGCAACGCGGTTCGCCAACCAGCGACGCCGCCATTGCGGCGACGCCGCAAGCAGGTCCTCGCCGTCCGCGGCGACGCTGCCGGCGACCGACCAGCCGGGTCGGCGAAGCAGGCCCAGGGCCGCCGCCAGCACGGTCGATTTGCCGCAGCCGGACGGCCCCACCAGCGCCACCGCCCCGCCGCGCGGCACGTCGAGCGCGGGCACGGCGATCGCCGCGCCCATCGGGGAGCGGACGACGAGATCGCGGGCTTGCAGCGCTGGCGCCATCGCCCTATCGCACGGCATCCGCCGCGCCGACGCAAGCTCATGGCTGCAACCTCGCCTCCGCGTTCGGCGCTATGCTCGGCCACATGATCCGCGCCGCCACGTTGTCGCTGGTTTCGCTGCTCGCCGCCCTCCCCGCCCAGAGGACCCTCACCGAACTGCAGCAGCGCTTCGTCAAGGAGTCGCAGGCGCTCGACGCCAGCGGCGGCGGTAGCGCTGGCGAGCGCCGCGACGCGCTGTTGGCCCGCCACACCGACGAACTGCGCGCGTTCGTCGCCGACGTCGCCGCGGGCGACGACCGCTGGAACGGCCGGCTGATGCTCGCCGATCTGCTGCTCGCGCGCCGTAACCGCGACGCCGCGATCAAGGCGCTGCATGGCATCGACAGCAAGCAGGCGCCGGCGCTGCTGCTCGCCACCGCCGCGACGATGGCGCAGCACCTCGGCCTCAAGCCGCTCCGCGACGAATGGGTCGCGGCGGCGCGCGGCAAGGACGCGCCGCTGCCCGACCGGCTGGCGATGGCGCGCATGCTGATGACGGTGCTGCAGGAAATTCCGGCCGGCGAGGAGATCTTCGCGCAGGCGCTGACGGCAGCCGGCGACGACGAGCAGCGCTCGTTCGTGCGCTGGCACCAGGCCGACGCGCTGCGCGATCGCGAGGACCTGCCCGAGAACGCCGCGTTCGAAGAACTCGAGAAGCTCGCGAAGGACCTGCCCGCGACCTACTGGGGCAGCGTCGCCAAGGATCGCCTGCGCGCCTCGCACCTGCAGCCCGGCGACGCCGCGATCGACGTGCGCGGCAAGACGCTCGCCGGCGAGCCGCTCGCGCTGGACGCGCTGAAGGGCAAGGCAGTCGTGCTGGTGTTCTGGTCGCTCGGCGATCGCGACCTGCCGGCGCTGGTCGCCGAACTCAAGGCCGTGCGCACGGCGCACGGCGATGCAGTCGCGGTCGTCGCCATCGCCCTCGACCGCGACGTCGCCGCCACCAAGGCAGCCATCGCCGGCTTGGGTTTCGACGCCGCGCACCTCGCCGACGGCAAAGGCGTGCAGACCGACGCGGCGTTGCGCTGGTTCGTCGAGGGCCCGACGGTGCACGTCGTCGACGCCGCCGGCAAGGTCGGAGCGCTCGGCCAGCACGCGGGCACCGACGACGCCCGTTCCGACCTTCGCAATGCAATCGACGACGCCGTCAAGGCGAAGTGAGAGGCCGCGGCGCCGCGCCGACCGCGCGCCGGCACAACAACAGCGCCGTGTAGGCGCTCTTGGCGAGCACTACGGCCGCTGGCGCCGCCATCGGCAAGAGGTCGACGCCCGCCGGCGCGGCGAGGAAGGCGCGGCTCACAGGCAAGCGATGCAGTCGATCTCGACGAGCCCGCCCTTGGGCAGTTCCTTGACCGCGACGGTGGCGCGCGCCGGCTTGTGGCCGCCGAAGTGACGGCCGTAGACCTCGTTGACGGCGGCGAAGTCGGCCATCGACACGAGGAAGATCGTCGTGCGGGCGACGTGCGCGAGCGACGCGCCGCCGGCTTTGAGCACCTCGGCGAGGTTCTTCAGCACCTGGTCGGCTTGCTCGGCGGCGGTCACCCCGACCATCTGCATGGTCTTGGGGTCGAGCGCGATCTGACCGGAGCAGAACAGCAGGTTGCCGACCTGGACGGCCTGACTGTACGGGCCGATGGCGGCCGGCGCGGAAGCGGACGAGACGGGAGCGAGCTTCATGGGTGCTGGGTGCGCGGCCGCAGCCGGTCGCGCAGCGCGCGCTCGACTGCCGGTGGCAAGAAGGAACTGACGTCGCCGCCATTGCGAACGATCTCGCGGATCAACGACGACGAGACGTAGCTGTACTGAACGCTCGGCATGACGAATACCGTCTCGATGCCGGACGCGAGGTGCCGGTTGGTCAGCGCCATCTGGTACTCGTACTCGAAGTCCGAAACGGTGCGGACGCCGCGGAGGATGGCGCCGATGCCCTGAGCGCGGCAGAAGTCGACGACGAGGCCGGAGAACGTCGTCACCGTGACACGCGCATCCTTGGGCAGGACGTCGCGCAGCATCGCCACGCGCTCTTCGGGCGAGAACGTCGCCTGCTTGCTGGTGTTGACCCCGACCGCGACGGTCAGTCGATCGAACAGCGGCAGGGCCCGCTCGACGAGGTCGAGGTGGCCGCGCGTCACCGGATCGAAGCTGCCGGGGTAGAGGGCGGAGACCATGCGCGGGACTGTAACCTCCGCCTGCGGCGAGGCACGGACGCAGTGATGGTTCCGTCATCGTGGCCGCTTGTCGCCTGCAGCCTGTGGGCCTGCGCCGCCGCCGGCGCCGGCGCGTGGCACTTCGCCGCTGGCGCGCTGGTCGCGGCGCTTGGCGGCCTCGTCGGCGCTGCGGCGACGACGGCGACGCGCCGCGCCGCGCTGGTGGCGCTGCCGGCGTTCCTCGCCGCCGCGGCGCCGCCAGCGAGCGACCCGCCGCCGCCGCCGCCGGGGCTCGTGCGCGTGCACGGGCGCGTCGACCGCGTCGTGCGCACGCCGTCGCTCGGCGGCGCGCTGCTGCACTGCGGCGGCCTGCGCATCGCGCTGGACGAAGACCTTGCGGCGCTGCCCGGCGACACGGTCGAACTGCTCGGCCACGCCACGGCGCCGATCGCGCCGGGGGCGCCGGCAACGCTGCGCGGCGTCGCGGCGACGGCCCGCGTCGTGCCCGGCCCCGCGTCGCTGCCGCGACTGTGTGCGGCGGCGCGCCGCGCGCTCGAAGCGCAGCTGCTGCAGCTGCTGCCGGGCGAAGCCGGCCCGTTGGTCGCTGGCCTCGTGCTCGGCCGCGACACGCGGCCGTCGGCGGCGACGCAGTCCGCCCACCGCGGCACCGGCCTCAGCCACCTGCTCGCCGTCAGCGGCGCGCACGCGGCGATGCTGGCGCTGCTGTTCGGACTCGGCGGGCCGCGCGGCCGCCGCCGCATCCTCGCCAGCGGCCGCCGCACCGCCGCGCTGCTCGTGCTGCTGCTCGCTTATGCGCTGATAACGGGCGGCGAACCGCCGGTGCTGCGCGCCGTGTTCGGCTACGCGCTCGCCGCGTGGGCCGTGCACCTCGGCCGGCCATTCGGCGCCACCGCCGTGCTGCTGGCGCCAGCGCTGGTGACGGCCTTCGTCGCGCCCGACGCGCTGTTCGGCGCCAGCTTCCTGCTCAGCTACGCCGCCGTCGGCGGACTGCTGCTCGCCGGCCACCCGCCGCGGGACGCCGGCGCGCTGCGCCGCTGGGTGTGGGCGCCGCTCGCGGCTTCGGCGTGGGCGACGCTGCTGACGGCGCCGCTGACCTTGTGGTTCTTCGGCCAACTGGCGCCGTGGACCGTGGCGCTGACGCCGCTGTTGGCGCCGCTCATCGCCGTGCTGCTGCTCGGCGGGCTCGGACTCGCGCTGGTCGGGCTGTGCGCGCCGGCTGCCGCCGCAGCGACGGCGCCAGCGCTGGCTGCCGCCGCCAACGCCTACCTCGCCGCTGTGCACGCCGCCGACGCGCTGCCGTGGACGCCGTTGCCGGCCTTGTGCGCGCCAGCGCCATGGGCGCTGGCCGTCGCCGCACTTGGCGCGCTGGCCATGCTGCGCCAAGCGCCCGACCGGCGCGGCGTCGCCGCGGCGGCAGCACTGCTGGCGGCGCCGCACTTCCTGCCGCGCGCGGAGGCGACGGAACCGTTCCTGCTGCTCGCCGCGGTCGGCCACGGCCAGGCCTGCCTGCTTGGCGACGCCGCCGGTCGCCGCATCGCCGTCGATTGCGGCAGCGTGCAGGTGCCCGGCCGCGCCGCCGCGCAGCTCGCCGAGGCGCTGGTGCGCCGACGCCTCGACCTGCTCGTTGTCTCCCACGCCGACGCCGACCACCACAACGCCGTGCCGCTGCTGCTCGAACGCGTGCGCGTCGACCGCGCGCTGCTGCCGCAGCAGCTCGTCGACAGCCCGTTGGCGCGGCAGCTCGCGGCGCACGGCGCCCGGGTGGCCGCCGTGCCGCCCGGCGCGCTCGTCGCGCCCTGGCCGGGTCTCGTCGTCGCCGCGCCAGCGTTGCCGGCTGGCGCGCCGGACAACGACCAGAGCCTCTGGGTGCGCGCCGACGTCGGCGCGACCCGCGTGCTGCTGACCGGCGACGCGCAGGAACTCGGCGTCGCCGCCGCGCTCGCGCAGGGTCTCGCCGGGCCGTGCGACGCGCTGGTGCTGCCCCACCACGGCCGCGCCAACGCCAACGCCGCGCGCCTGCTGGCGGCTTGCCGGCCGGCGTCATGCCTGGCGTCGGCCGCCGCCGCCGACGGACCAACGCGCCTCGGCGCGTTGGCCCAGGCCGGTGGCGCAGCGCTATGGAGCACCGGCTTGCACGGCGCGCT